>CAZYTE010000156.1:0-3518 GCA_964649425.1 uncultured Oscillospiraceae bacterium | reverse complement strand
AAGGTAAAGCGCGCACACGCATACAAGAGCCATATCCTCACCAAGAAGGACAGCAAGCGCTGCCGTCGTCTGCGTTCCGAGGCTTACGCCGATGTAACCAACGAGGCAACCATCAAGAAAATGATCCCTTACAAATAAAGGGTAGACTGTATATAGGAGGATAATCAGAAATGGCAAGAGTTAAAGGCGCGATGATGACCCGCAAGCACAGAAACAAGATCCTTGGTCTTGCAAAGGGTTACTGGGGAGCAAAGTCCCGTCACTATAAGATGGCCAACCAGGCTATGATGAAGTCCGGCCGCTACGCATATGTCGGCCGCAAGCAGAAGAAGAGAGATTTCCGCAAGCTGTGGATCACCCGTATCAGCGCAGCATGCAAGCTTAACGGCATCAACTACTCCAAGTTTATGCACGGCCTGAAGCTGGCCGGCGTTGACATGAACCGCAAGATGCTCTCCGAGACCGCTATCCACGATCCCGCTGCTTTCACCGCACTGGTAGAGCTGGCAAAGAACGCAAAGTAATTTAAATTTGCATATTAAAAACCGCTGTGAGTAATCACAGCGGTTTTTGCTTTATGAACTTGGCTCTCCCTCTGGGAGAATTTCGCCAATGCCGCTGCCTGTGACAGATGAAGGCATGGCGGAATTTCTGCAGCCGCACCGTTGGCGCAAGCAAAGCGCATCGGGAGCGGTAAATGCGGCAAAGGCTGTCAGCGAAGCTGACTGAGAAGGTACACCTTAGATAATGAAATTATCCAGATATCTCTTGGAGAGTTTGATGGACTTGAGGATATCCTCCTTGCTGCCCTCAAAGGCCTTGTCCTCAACTTCAATTACAGCGTCGCCATTATAGCGGATCTGGTTGAGGGCCGCAACAAACGCGCCCCAGTCCACATCACCCTGACCGGGCAGCACGGGGCTCATGTAGTCCAGAGGATATGCCATTACGCCGCATTCAGCCAGCTTGTCGGGGAAGAGCTTGATATCCTTGAAATGGATGTGGAAAATTCTGTCCTTAAAGTCGTAGACGGTCTTGATGTAGTCCATCTGCTGCCATACATAGTGGCTGGGGTCGAAGTTCAAACCGAAGTTGGGAGAGGGGATTATCTCAAACAGCTTCTTATAGATAACGGGGGAGTGCATAAGGTTCTGACCGCCGGGCCACTGGTCGCGGCCGAAGAGCATGGGGCAGTTTTCAACGGCGACCTTTACACCGTTTTCCTCAGCCAGCTTGATGATGGGGGGCCAGACTTCCCTGAAAAGTTCAATGTTCTCCTCAACGGTCTTGCTCTGGTCGTTGCCGATAAAGGTGGTGACCATGTTCACACCAAGCTTTGCGGAGGCCTTGATGAGAGCTTTCAGGTGCTCGATGGCGGCATTGCGCTTTTCAAGGTTTGCGTCCATGGTGTTGGGGTAGAAAGCCAGAGAAGAAATGTGCATGCCCTTTGCGCTGATATAGTCCAGCACATGCTTTGCATACTCATCGTCGGCGAGTACGCGCTCCGCGTCAATATGGCTCACGCCTGCGTAGCGGCGCTCAGCCTTGCCAGCGGGCCAGCAGGCCACCTCAAGGCACTTAAAGCCCATCCCGGCTGCCGCGTCAACAGCTTCCTCGTATGTCCAGCCATCAAGAATGGCGGTTAGCAGACCAAACCGAATCATAGGAAAAACCTCCTTAGTTTTTGTACACTTTAGACTAAAGGCAAAAAAACCGTTTGTCAAGCGTCTTTGGATTTATCGTCAAAGTGTACAAATGATGGGGAGTTTTTTGTAGCATGTCATAAAAATAACGAATGCTTAACGCTTGCTTTTGACTTGCGGAATTATATTTGGTAAAATGTATCCAAGAAATAGGACAATTTAGTTCTACCAAGGAGATGTTGCTATGCTCAAAATCGGTGTTGCAGGCTGCGGCAAGATTGCCCAGGTCAGACATATTCCCGAATATGCTGCCAATGAAAATTGCATCCTGACCGGTTATTTCAGCCCCAACGCTTCCCGCGCGGAGGACATGGCCGCAAAGTACGGCGGCAAGTCCTATGCCACTGCTGAGGAGCTTTTTGCTTCTGATGTGGATGCGGTCTCCATCTGCGCGGCAAACTATGCTCATGCTGAGCTGACCATCAAGGCTCTTGAGGCCGGCAAGCATGTTCTCTGCGAAAAGCCCATGGCTGTTACTTTGCAAGAGTGTGAAGCCATGATTGCTGCTGCCGAAAAGAGCGGCAAGCGTCTCATGATCGCCCAGAACCAGCGCCTTGCAAAGGCCCACATGAAGGCCAGGGAGCTGCTGGAAGCGGGCGAGATCGGCCGTGTTATCAGCTTTGCGTCCACCTTCGGCCACGGCGGCCCCGAGACCTGGTCCATTTCCCCCGGTAAGGACACCTGGTTTTTCGACAGGAAGAAGGCCGCAATGGGCGCCATGGCGGACCTTGGCATACATAAGACCGATCTTATCCGCTACCTGCTGGGTCAGGATGTGGTGAGAACCACCGCAAGGCTCTGCACCCTTGATAAGCGCGGCCCCGATGATGAGCTTATTGGTGTTGACGACAATGCCTTCTGCATCTACGAGATGAGCGGCGGCGTTTTCGGCACCATGACCGTCAGCTGGACTTACTACGGCGCTGAGGATAACTCCACCATCATATACGGCTCCGGGGGCATTATGAAAATCTATGACGATCCCGCCCACTCCATCGTTGTGGTTGCGGCCGACGGCGGAGTGAAGTACTACGATGTGGAGCAGATCCAGACCAATGACAACCAGACCGCTTCCGGCACCATCGACGAGTTCGTTGGAGCGCTTGTGGAAGGCAGAAAGAGCATTTTCGACGCTGAGGATGTGCTAAACTCCATGAAGGCAGTTTTCGCCTCCATCCGCTCCGCCGAAGAGGGAAAGACCGTCGAGGTCTGATACAGCAAAAGCCTCCTTTGTGTAAAGGGAGGTGGCTCGCCGGAAGGCGAGACGGAGGGATTGACAATCCCCCGGTCACGGACAAGCCGTGACAGCCCCCTTTGCACAAGGGGGCCGTAATAATCAGGTAATAACTGTCAATACAGTTGTTATAAAAAACAAACATTGGAGGGACAACAATGAAAAAGTTTCTGGCAATCGTTCTGGCTCTGAGCATGGTATTTGCTCTGGCAGCTTGCGGCGGCGGCAGCGACGATGCTGCTACCACCACTACCACTACCACCACCACTGAGACTCCTGCTGCTGCTCCCGCGGCAACCGGCGGCACTACTCTCTACGTAATGGGCCCCACTCCCGACCACGGCTGGACCGCACAGGCCGGTGCATACGCACAGGCAAAGTGTGAGGAGATCACCGCTGCCGGCACCTACAAGGCAGTTTACCTGCCCGCTTCTTCCGGCGAGGAGCAGGTTGACCAGGTCAACACCATCATCGCTAACGGCGATGCTGCTGCAGTTGTTATGATGGCTATCGACGACTCTGCACAGGCAGGTCAGGAAGCTCTCTATGCTGAGGGCATCCCCTTCATCTCCTTCGACCGT
>CAZYTE010000155.1:0-3528 GCA_964649425.1 uncultured Oscillospiraceae bacterium | reverse complement strand
GCCGGTCTGAGCGCTATCATCGAGGCTCGCAAGGCTGCTTCCAAGCCCGCTGCCGCAGCTGAGGAAGAGGTCAAGGCTCCCCCTGCTGAGCCCTGCACCGCACAGATCCCCGGCATCGAGGTCATGGACCTTGAGGATGCTGTTAAGGTTCTGTGGAAGAACGGCATCTACGCCGAGTCCGGCATGGGCTGCACCGGCCCCATCGTTCTCATGAGCGAGGCAAACAAGGCCAAGGCTCGCGAGCTGCTGCAGGCTGCAGGTTATATTGGCTAATTTGTTTGACGCGACTTTCGCCTGTCATAAGCCGGTTTTTACTGGCTGAGTCTTCGCCCCTGCTTCGTTGTTGTCCTTGACAATACACAAAGTATTGCCTGCGGACAGAGCCTGGCAGGAACAAAGATCAGCTCCGTAAAAACAAGCGGCAGATGCCAGTCTCAAGTCTGCTTATAGGGTGCACCACCCGTCTTACATGTTACAAATCAAGATAAGGGGAAGCGGTTTTTGCCGCTTCCCCGTATCCCCATGTGTGGAAAACTGCGCGCGATGCATTTTTTACCATTGCGCTACCGCAGGAATGCAGGGGAGGGCCCCCGGACATCCCGTTGTACGGGGTTCAATGGCGGGCCGTCGAGGCGCCGGCCCCTACGGGGTTGAACCAAGTGCGTTCCGATATTTTTCAACATTTCCGCGCATAATATGAAAGGAGTACAGGATATGAAGTCTGTTTATCTGGATAACGGTGCTAGCTCTTATCCCAAGGCTCCCGGTGTGGGAGAGGCGATGGCCCGCTATATTACCGACAGCGGCGTCAACATCAACCGCGGCACCTATGAGAAGGCCTCCGGCGCTGCCATGGCGGTTCTGGAGTGCAGGGAAATGCTCAAGGAGCTGTTTCATTTCAAGGGCAGGGAGTCCCAGGTCATTTTCACTCCCGGCCACACCTACGGCCTCAACCAGATCATCCGTGGTTTTCTCAAACCCGGCGACCATGTGATCGTCAGCAGCATGGAGCACAACGCGGTGATGCGTCCCCTCGTTGAGCTGCAGAAGAAGGGCATCGATTTCGACCGTATCCCCGCTGACAGCGCAGGCCGCACCAGGGCAGAGGACATTCTGCCCCTCATTCACGGCAACACAAAGCTTGTGCTTGTGAACCACGCCTCCAATGTAAGCGGAACCATCTTCCCCCTTGAGGAGATGAGCGAGATCTGCTACAAGAGAGGTCTTCCCCTGGCGGTGGATGCCGCCCAGACCGCGGGGCATATGGACATTGATCTGTCCAGGCTGCACATTGCGGCCTTTTCCGTCCCCGGACACAAGGGCCTTCTGGGCCCCCAGGGCATTGGCGCGCTGCTCCTTGACAAGGACTTTGTGGGCGTGCTCAATCCCATCATCACCGGCGGCACCGGTTCCGCTTCCAACTGCGAGATCCAGCCCGCCTACCTGCCGGACAAGTACGAGTCCGGCACCCTGAACCTGCCCGGTATTATCGGGCTTCACCAGAGCCTGGACTTCATTTTAAAAACTGGAGTATCCAAGCTGCATGAACACGACAAGCATTGCACTCAGCTATTCCTGGACGGGGTAAAGGATCTGCCCCTGAGGATCGCCGGCCCTGCCGATGTGGAACAGCAGGTGGGCGTTGTGTCGTTGGACTTTGTGGATAAGGACAACGCGGAGATCGCCTATCAGCTGGAGCAGGAGTTCGGAATCATGACGCGATGCGGTCTGCACTGCGCCCCCAATGCCCACAAAACTCTGGGCACCTTCCCGGAGGGTACGGTGCGCTTCTCCTTCGGTTATGCTACAACCGAGGAGGAAATTGAATTTGCAGTCAATGCCATTAAGCAGATGGCCTGACATATATGGTTTTTCCCTATTCAGAGGAGATTTAAATGGCACACGTTGTGGATAAATTCAAGCTCGTTCCCAAGGAGGGATACGATACCCAGATGCCATACGGACATCTGATGGAGCTTGTGAAGGGGATACCTCAGCATGAGGACGAAAATTCCCTGTTCGATATCAGAAACTGCGACGATGTGGGCGTCTATAAGGTCAGCGAGGATGCGGCGGTCATCAATGTTATGGATTACCTGACCGCATACATGGACGAGCCTTATGACTTCGGCAGGATCGTCGCTGCCAACGGTTTTTCCTATGTTTACGCCATGGGCGGCTACCCCACCCATGCGCTCAATATGCTGTGCTTCCCCGGCTGTCTGGACATTTCTGTCGCAGGCAAGATGATGGAGGGCAGCGCTCATCAGTGCATGGCAGCCAACTGCGTTGTGGCGGGCGGCCACTCAATTATGGACGATAACCCCAAGTACGGTCTTAACATCAACGGCATCGTTGATCCGAAAAAGATGTTCTCCTACTCCAAGGCAAAGGCAGGGGAGAAGATCATCATCACCAAGAAGCAGGGCACCGGCGTTATCAACACCGCCCTGACTCACGGCGAGGCTAAGACAGAGGATATCGGCGAGGCCATCGAGAGCATGGCCAGGCTTGACAAGGAGGCCTGCGAGACCGCGTTGGAGATGGGCATTTGCGCCTGCACCAACATCAATAACTACGGCCTTTTCGGCAGAGTTTACTCCATGGCGGAGGCCAGCGGCCTGACTGCCAGAGTGGACAGCAGGAAGATCCCCGTTATCGGGATCTCCGTGCAGCTCACCGAGGAGGGCTGGAACTCTCCCGGCAACATGAAGAACAGAGAGTTCTGCAAGAACACCGTCATTGCGGACAGCGCTGACGAGACCAGGGTTTCCCTGGGCTTTGACCCCCAGGTTTCCGGCGGACTGCTGTTCAGTGTGGCGGCTGATAAGGCCGGGGCATTTCTGGCAGCTCTCAGGGAAAAGGGCTATGATGCCCAGATCGTCGGAGAGCTCACTGAGTTCGACGGTGAGAAGAGAGTTTACGTTGAGTAATTAGAGTATCGGCTGAAACAGGACTTGTAGGGGCGAGCAGTGCTCGCCCGCGGGCGACCAATGGTCGCCCCTACGGCGTCAGAACAAGCTCATTGCTCTTCCTTTTCCCCGTCAAAGTCCGCGCTTTGCCGGGGACCCCACAAATAATTGTTGTTTGTTTTTAGTTTTTCGAGGTTTTAAATTATGGCAAACGAAGAGATCAGGCTGTCGCAGCTTGTAAAAGTTGCAGGTTGAGCAGCCAAGCTCCCTCCTGGAGCGCTCGCTCAGGTATTGAGCGGGATCCCGAAATTTAATAACCCCGACCTGTTAGTCGGTTTCGAGTCCTCCGACGACGCGTGCGTTTACAAGATCAGCGATGACATTGCTGTTGTCTCAACCGTTGACTTTTTCCCGCCCGTGGTGGACGATCCCTACACCTTCGGTCTGGTTGGCGCTGCCAACTCCCTGTCCGACGTCTGGGCCATGGGCGGCTATCCCATCCAGGCAATGAACATGCTGACCGTGCCCGGCTTCCTGCCCGATGATATCGTCAAGGGCATTCTGGAGGGCGGCGCCGCCAAATGCCGCGAGGCAGGCTGCGCCATGGTTGGCGGCC
>CAZYTE010000154.1:2455-3546 GCA_964649425.1 uncultured Oscillospiraceae bacterium | reverse complement strand
AGCCGCCCAGCATGATGGAGCCGATGCCGACCAGAGCCATGCCCAGGAAGTTCCAGAGATGTACAGCGTGAGCAATGGGGCCGCCCATAGCCAGATTGAACTTGCCGGTGATCAGGTTGCCGATAACGAGAGCGACGAAGATAGCGATGAAGCCCCACAGCAGGTGGAAGTCCTTGAGCATGATAGCGTCACGGATGCCGCCGGCCATGCACAGACGGGAGCGCTGAGCCAGAGCACCCACAACAAGGCCAACAACCAGAGCCAGAGCCAGAGGAGCACGCATGGAGCCGGGGCCGGACTCGGAGAAGAAGATGAAAGCGGGAGCAACGATGACCAGAGCCAGCAGAGCAACAGCGATAACGGGCATGCCTACGCCCTCGATGACGGGCTGGGGATTGGACTTACGCAGGGTGAAGCCCTTCTTCAGGAAGACGATACCGACGAGGATACCGACGATGAAGCCGGCCAGACCCATGAGAGCGGTCATGTCACCGCCGCCCAGACGGATGACCATACGCAGGGGGCAGCCCAGGAAGACCAGAGCGCCGACCATTACGAAGAAGCCAAGGATGAAACGGGTAACAGGGGAAGAGCCTCCGCGGACCTTGAATTCCTTGGTGCAGAGGGCCATGATGAATGCGCCCAGTACCAGACCGATGATCTCGGGACGGATGTACTGAACTACACCGGCACGGTGCATACCGATGCCGCCGGCGGTGTCACGCAGGAAGCAGGCGATACAGAAGCCCATGTTGCCGGGGTTGCCATTGGCGACCAGGATGACGGAAGATGCACCGACAACCAGACCGGCAATGATGATCCAAAGGTGGTTTTTGATTTTTGCCATTAGAGTTTCCTCCTTTTTAATATAAACAAGCTCTGCGTAAATAATATTTCTCCCGCGCAGATGCCTTGTTTCCAAATAAAATACATTAAATAAAGGTATAAACTATAATAACTTTAAAACTTGGCTCCCCCTTTGGGGGAGCTGTCAGCGCAAGCTGACTGAGAGGGTATGTAAGGGCAAGCACAGCCCGCCCGTGAAATAAATCCTGCGGATTTGTGAAATATCCTGCGGATGTGAAATATTG
>CAZYTE010000154.1:0-2355 GCA_964649425.1 uncultured Oscillospiraceae bacterium | reverse complement strand
CTCCGCAATATGAAATATGCCTGCGGCATGTTATTGTGTTTCCCTCCGGGAAACATATTATAATCGTTTCCGCTTTGCGGAAACACCTCAACACGCCATCGGCGGAAACAGAGTGGTTTGAGCTTGTTCTGACGTCGTAGGGGCGAGCATTGCTCGCCCGTGAAATAAATCCTGCGGATTTATGAAATATCCTGCGGATGTGAAATATTGCTCCGCAATATGAAATATGCCTGCGGCATGTTATTGTGTTTCCCTCCGGGAAACAAATTATAATCGTTTCCGCTTTGCGGAAACACCTCAACACGCCATCGGCGTATTTCACATTCGGCGCAGCCGAATATTTCACAGCGAAGCTATTTCACATTTTGCAAAGCAAAATATTTCATTGTGCCCAGCACTACTGTTTCTTCTGCAGCACTCTCTTATCGCCCACCATTCTGGTGATCATCTGGGCATCAAAGTAGTCCAGATACAGCATGGCGAACTTTCTGGAAACGCCCAGAGCGTCGCGGAAATCGCCCAGCGAGATGGCATCGGCCTTCCTGAACATCTCCAGCAGCACGTCCAGAGCCTTCTTGCAGGCGGAGCGGTGAGCGGTCACATTGTCGTTGAGGGCCACCAGAGTGCCGTACTTGAGCAGATAGGTATTGGCCTGGCGGTAGATCTTGTGGTTGTTCCTGTACAGCTCCGCGATGGCGCTGTTGTTGGGAGCCTCCAGCCCGTAGCCTGCGTAGAGCTTGTCCAGCTCGTCCATCATGGCTCTCTGTCTGGGGCTGATGTCCGCGTCCTCCACCTTGGACTTGCCCTGCTTTTCGGCAAAGTGGTCCAGGATGTAGTCAGCGTTCATATCCTTGACAAACTCGGTGAGGGCGGCGGTGGAGCCGTCCATGGTCATCATGCCCCGCTCGCAGAAATGCTCCATGATAGCGTCGGCGGTCTTGGGGGTGTTGGCGAAGATCTTTACCCTCAGCTCGCCCAGATGCATGCCGGTGTCCAGGCTGTTCTGACGGTGGAATTCTCCGAGAGTCTCGCTGATCTTCTCCCAGACCTTGTCCAGCTGGTTCTGGGTGATGAGACCGGCCCTGATCATGCTGACCTTGCCGCTTTTCAGCAGGGACTTGACAGCGTCCCTGACCTCGGTGGCGGACAGGCCGCCCATGGTGATAATGGTATCCTCCTTGATGAGATTGCGGCCCGCGTCCTCAATGATCTGCTGCACACGGTCCTCAGCGGAGCCTGCCAGCATGGCCATACGGGTGAGCACGCGCTCGTCGTTTCTTCTCAGGCGCTCAGACTCCATATCCAGAATGATGCCGCCGCCGATGGTGATCATGGGCGAGAAGAAGCGGATGATAAATCTGTCAAGGTTACGGGCATTCATCTGCTCGTCAAAGGTGATGTTGGCGTAGCAGCTCTCGCCTGCCAGCAGCTCATCCCTGTCAAGGAGACGGACCTTGCCCAGCAGGCCCTGAGTGCCGATATGGAAGTGGACACGGGCGGAGTTTTTAACGGAGAAGGCAGCGTCCTTGGTCAGCCGCAGCTTGCAGGCGATGCGCTTTGTAAGCTGCATGGAGCCGGGCTCCGCGATGGTGCAGTTGTGGTTCAGCTCCTTCTTTTCAACGCCGGACAGGTTGATGGCAACTCTCATGCCGGCGGTAACGCTCTCCTGCCTGACCTCGTGGTTCTGCAGCTCGCGGACGCGGGAGGGCTTTTCCTGGGGGTAGATCATAACATTGTCGCCGGTGGCCAGAACGCCGTCCAGCGTGGTGCCGGTGACGACGGTGCCGAAGCCCTTGATGGTAAACGCACGGTCAACAGGCAGACGGAAGGGCTTGTCGTTGGGTCTGTCGGGGATGGTGGCCAGAACACGGATGATCTCCCACTTCAGCTCCTCGATGTTCATGCCGGTGAGGGCGGAGACGGGCACAACGGGGGCATCCTCAAGGAAGCTGCCCTTGACATTTTCGCGGATATCCTCTCTGACGATCTCCAGCATCTCCTCATCCACGGCGTCGGCCTTGGTCATGACGATGATGCCCTTCTGCACGCCCAGCAGCTCAAGGATCTCAAGGTGCTCCTTGGTCTGGGGCTGGAAGCCCTTGTCGGAGGAGACCACCAGCAGCACAAGGTCGATACCGGCAGCGCCCATGAGCATGTTCTTGATGAGCTTCTCATGGCCGGGCACATCGATGATGGAGGCGCTTTCACCGTTGGGCAGGTTCAGCTGAGCGAAGCCCAGGGTGATGGTGATGCCGCGCTTTTTTTCCTCCTTCAGACGGTCGATCAGCTGATGGCTGGAACCGATGAGGGCACGGGTCAGAGTGGTCTTGCCGTGGTCAACATGGCCTGCGGTAC
>CAZYTE010000153.1:0-3561 GCA_964649425.1 uncultured Oscillospiraceae bacterium | reverse complement strand
GTACTGCTTGAGGCGCTTGTCAGGCTCGTTGATGCCGACCAACTCTAAAAGCTCTCTTGCGCGGGCCTTGGCTTCTGCCTTGCTCTTATCGGTGTGCAGCAGGATAACTTCCTCGATCTGGTTGCCGATGGTGTAAACAGGGTTAAGGGAGGTCATGGGATCCTGGAAAATGATGGAGACCTCGTTGCCGCGCATTTTGCGGAAATCCTTCTCGGTCATCTGGTCGACCTGGTGGCCGTTGAACCAGATGGTGCCGCCAACCAGCTTGCCGGGATGAGCGGTCAGGCCCATGATGGAATAAGCGGTAACAGACTTACCGGAGCCGGACTCGCCGACAATACCCAGCACTTCGCCCTGTTCCATGGAGAAGGAAACGCCGTTGAGAGCCTTGACTTCACCGACGGGGGTGAAGAAAGACAGGCGTTCGTCCTTGATTTCTAATATCTTTTCTGCCATTTCTTTCTCCTCCGCTCAGTTCTTCAGTTTGGGGTCGAAAGCGTCGCGCAGGCCGTCGCCAAAGAGGTTGAAGGCCAGAATGACAACGCTGATGATGATCGCGGGGCAGAAGAGCAGATGGGGATAGGTGTTCATGCCCTTGACAGCGTCAGTTGCCAGAGAGCCCAGAGAGGGCATGGGGGCTGCGACACCAAGGCCGAGGAAGCTCAGGTAGCTCTCGGTGAAAATCGCAGAGGGGATCTGCAGGGTGGTGGTAACGATCAGGGTGCCAATGCAGTTGGTGAGCAGATGCTTCTTGATAATGCGGGCATTGCCTGCGCCCAGAGCGCGGGCAGCGGTGACATACTCTGCCTCCTTCAGGATAAGCACCTGAGAACGGGTGATACGGGCCATGCTGACCCAGTACAGCAGCGCAAAGACGATGAAGATGGAGATCAGGTTGGGGCCAACGGTCTGCATCCACAAAAATCCGGGCTTCGTAGCAAGCTCCTTGAGAGGATCGCGGATGACCATGGACAGCAGAATGATCAGCAGAATGTCAGGAATGGTGTAGATAATATCGGTGATGCGCATCATGATATTGTCTATCCAGCCGCCGGCGAAAGCGGCAATGGCGCCGTAGGTAGCGCCTATGAGCAGAACAAGAGCCGCGCACATAAGGCCGACAGTGAGGCTGATACGGGTAGCCATCATAAGACGCACCGCAAAGTCACGGCCCAGCTTGTCAGTGCCCAGAATGTGGGGGAAAACTTTTTCGCCTGCCTCAATACGGGCAAGCTCCTTTTCGCTGTACTCCATGGGAGCCAGATTCTCGCTGTACTTAATCTGCTCTTCATAGCCGTAGGGCCAGAAAGAAGGCATGATGTATGCGAAGATCATAATGATAACAATGAAGAAAAGGCTGACCATCGCGATCTTGTTCTTGCGGAGGCGGCGCAGACCGTCCTTCCAGAAGTTAACGCTTTCGCGCATTATATTGAGGCTTTCCTTTTCCTCGCTGGAGGCAAGCTCGAAGTCTTCAGCCTTCAGCTCGAACTTTTCTTCGTCCAGGTGCAGGCTGAGGGGATTTTTCTTTATGTCCATCTGTTTGCCTCCTATTACTTAAGCTTAATGCGGGGATCGATGATCTTGTAGAGAATGTCAACAACCACATTGGCCACAATAACCAGCGTTGCAAGGACAATGGTGGTGCCCATTATCATGGTATAGTCGCGGTTGGTGATACAGGAAACAAACTCACGGCCCAGGCCGGGGATGGTGAAGATCTTTTCCACAACAAAGGAGCCGGTCATCAGATATGCCAGCATGGGGCCGACATAGGTGATAACAGGGAGAATAGCATTGCGCAGAGCGTGCTTGAAAAGGGTCTTGAAGCTGGACACACCCTTGGCCTTGGCGGTGCGGATATAGTCCTGACCCATAACATCCAGCAGGCTGGAGCGCATGAGACGGGTGATGTACGCGGTGGGGTAGATAGCCAGCGCGGTTACAGGCATAATGTAGGCCTTCCACTCGTTCAGGCCAACCGTCGGAAACCAGGCCAGTTTCACACCGAAACCATACAGCAAAAGCACACTCGTTATAAAACTGGGTATGGCAATACCGCAGGTGGCCAGAACAATGATCGTATTATCCGGCAGTTTACCCCTTGTATAAGCGCTGATACAGCCCAGCGGGATTCCCAGAAGCAGGGCAACCGCAACTGCCATGCCGGCGATCTTGGCGGATACGGGGAACTTGGAGAAGATAATATCGGAAACCTCACGGCCTCTCTGACGGAGACTGGGGCCCATATCGCCCTGAAGCAGATCGGTCATGTAGGTAATGTAACGCTCACCCAGGGGCTTATCCAGGCCATACTTTGCGGCCAGAGCTGCCTGAGCTTCCTTGCTCATGGATTTCTCAGCGACAAAAGGACCGCCGGGAACCAGATTCATCAGGAAAAAGGTCAGGGTAGCCACTATAAAAATGCTGAGAACACCCAGCAGAATTCTTTTGATGATATATTTTGCCATGCTTGCCAGTGCTCCTTTTTAACGGGAAATAGTGTCATCCTTCCATATGAAGGATGACAGAGGGCCGGCCCTCTGGAGACTATGCCCGATTGTATTTTTTTCATTATAATTTACCGTAATGAACATTTCAAAGCAAATGTTACAAAATCTTTAAATTTCGTAACTTGGCGCCAAATCCCGGCCAAGGGCAATCGTCGTTTTTGTGCATTTTCACGAAACACTCTCCCGTGCCAGCGCATTAAGTAGGTAAATTTAACAGCACTCTTCTGAATTGCGCTCTATCTATTGCGCATTACATTCTTCATGCGCAGACTGTGATCCAGAATGCTCTTGCGCAGGCGCAGGTTCTGGGGAGTGACCTCCAGGAGCTCGTCATCCGCCAGAAATTCCAGGCACTGCTCAAGACTCAGCTGCTTGGGGGGGATGAGGCGCAGCGCCTCATCGGAGCCGGAGGCGCGGGTGTTGGTCAGATGCTTTGTGCGGCAGACATTTACATTGATATCCTCTGCCTTGGGGCAGACGCCCACCACCATGCCTGCATAGACCTTGGTGCCGGGGTTAATGAACAGAGCGCCTCGCTCCTGAGCATTCCACAGGCCGTAGGCCACGGCCTCGCCTGTCTCAAAGGAGATGAGAGAGCCGGTGCTGCGGCGGGCCACCTCACCCTTATGGGGCTCATAGCGCTCAAAGACGGAGGCCAGAATACCCTCGCCCTTGGTATCAGTAAGGAACTCGTTGCGGTAGCCGAACAGGCCGCGGGAGGGGACAAGGAACTGCATCTTCATGCGGTTGCCCACAGGGGTCATTTCGATGAACTCGCCCTTTCTCGCGCCCAGCTTCTCCATAACAGCGCCAACAAAGTCCTGAGGCACATCAACAACCACACGCTCCACAGGCTCACAGAGCTGACCGTCGATCTCCTTGTAGAGAACACGGGGAGGAGAAACCTGGAACTCATAGCCCTCACGGCGCATATTCTCCATGAGAATGGACAGGCTCATTTCGCCGCGGCCGGCGACATTGTAGCTGTCGGCATTCTCAACCTCAGTGACTCGGAGAGACACATCCTTGAGAGTCTCCCTGAAAAGGC
>CAZYTE010000152.1:0-3648 GCA_964649425.1 uncultured Oscillospiraceae bacterium | reverse complement strand
AGTCAAGGACGACAAGTCCAAAAGAGCCTGACAGGGCCGCCGAAATGCGGTGTGTGTTCGACTCCTGCCGGACTAGTTTACCACATTCTTTCTTTTTAACATAGCAGATTATGTAACAAATTTAAGAATTATTTATCTGATAATATTCTTTGGTACTTGTTGTTCCTTCTTCCCGATGTTATAATTATTAAGTTATAATAAACCGTTTTTATGGAGATATATATGAAACATCTTGCCCCCAAAAGTTCCGGAAAGCACGCCGCTCCCAGCAAA
This sequence comes from uncultured Oscillospiraceae bacterium, assembly GCA_964649425.1. GTDB lineage: Bacteria > Bacillota > Clostridia > Oscillospirales > Oscillospiraceae > Limivicinus. The sequence goes on along the minus strand of CAZYTE010000152.1, from coordinate 3,375 downwards.
AGCAAAAGAGTCGCCTCCTCAGGCAGATCCAGAGCCGCTGCACCTGAGAGAGATACGGCGGTTCCGGAGGAGCTTGAATATTCCGAGACCCCTGCCGCTCCCGGAAGGCGCAAAAAGCGCAGCATAGTGCCCCTTATTATAGCTGTTCTTTTGCTGAGCATCATCGGCGGCGCCGTTTTTGCTGCCTATAAAATCAGCAGCAGTCCTAATAATCTGCCCAAGGTTTATGTTGGTGATGTTTTCGTGGGCAAGATGGATTCTGAGCAGACTAAAACCGCCCTTAAAGCTCAGGGCTGGAAAACCCGCACCGATACGCCCCTGACTGTCAGCACCATTGGCGGTTTGAGCTTTGAGGTCGATCCTGTAAAATCCGGTATGACCCTGTCTGTGGATGATGCGGCAGAGCTGGCGTACAACTACGGTCACGACGGCAATATGTTTGAAAACCTGATATGCTATGTAAAAAACATATTCAGTCCCGTAGAGATCAACAGCCTCCATCAGCAGGCCAACTCCGCTTATGTAAAGGAATGCATCGCCGGTGGCATAGCTCAAATCAACGAGTATCTTGGCGAGGCCGAATATATTGTTGATTATGAAAATGCTCAGATGCGGCTTATGAAGGGCTGGGGTCAGCTAAAGTTTGATGAGCAGCTTTTTGCTGATGCCATCACCGCCGCTTTGCAGGATGGCAAGTCCGCTCTGAGCTATTCTGCCCTGTCCGCCACCCTTGTCTCCCCTGATTTTGAGGCCATCCATGAAGAGCTCAACAAGGAAGTCGTCAACGCAAGCTATACTGAAGATGGAAAATTTGATGTTATTGATGAGGTCGTAGGCTGTGACTTTGATGTGCAGCAGGCTCAGCAGCTTTGGCTCGAAGCAAATCCCGGCGATGAGGTAATAATTCCCCTCGATGTCACCTGGCCCGAGATTACCGGCGAGTATCTCAGAAGCCAGCTTTACCGTGACCTGCTGGGAGCTGTCACCACCAAGTACCCCAACTCCGGCGAGGCGCGCAGAAGTAATCTTCGTCTGGCTACCTCTATGATCGACGGTATTATCCTTTACCCCGGTGATGAGTTTTCCTTTAACGGCACAGTTGGTCAGCGCACTGAGGAGGCCGGCTTCCTGCCTGCTCCTGCCTATGTTGACGGAGATGTGGCCGATGAGATCGGCGGAGGTGTATGTCAGGTCTCCAGCACCCTTTATGCCGCCACTGCCATGGCCTTCCTTGAAACGGTGGAGCGCGAATGTCACTACTTCCCTGTCAACTATATGCAGATGGGCAGTGATGCCACTGTTACCATCCCCTCTCAGGGCGGCAGATCTATTGACTTCAAGTTCCGCAACAGCAAAAACTTCCCCATTAAGCTGGTGGGCTATTGCAACAACGATGAGAGCACCATAACCTTTGAGATCTGGGGAACTCTTGAGGACAGCGACTATATGCCCGTAAAGTTTGATAACTCCTACGGCTGGCAGTTTGATTATATGCGCGAGATCGAGCCTGCTTATTCTGACAGACCCGGCTACACCATCAAGCTCTACCATGAGACATGGAACGGTACCGACGATGTGGGCCTTTACTACCGCACCCTGACCCACCGCTATGTTATTGATGCCAACGGCACCACAGTTTCCGATGAGATTATCAACATGAAGATGGCCAACGGCAATTATGCCATGGACACCTATTATCAGCACTGATGATATATTGTATTTCTGATATCCACGGTGAGCTCGATCGTTTTGAAAAAATGCTCGAGCTCATCGGGTTTTCTGACAATGACCATATGTATATTCTTGGCGATGCCATTGACCGGGGCTCCAAAGGGATCCAGACCCTGCTGAAAATCATGGATACGCCTAATATGACCATGCTCCTTGGAAACCATGAGCAGATGTGCCAGATGGCTATGTTGCCGGGAGCTGACTATGCAACACAGCGGCTCTGGAAAATGAACGGCGGAAAAATGACCTTTGGTGAATTGACTGCTATCCGCCCTAAAGACGAGGTCCGCCGTATTCTTGATTTTATTGATACTTTGCCTGACTGCCTCGATGTTACTGTCGGTGACAGAGTTTTCCACCTTGTCCACGGCTTGCCCGGCGAGGGTATGTATACAAGGATCTGGGGCAGACCGGAGGACTACTACGAGTGTCCAATTAAAGATAAAACCGTTGTTATCGGCCACACTCCGGTCTGGTATCTGAGCCACAATGAATTTGAACCCTTTAAAATCTGGCACGGCAAGGGCTATATTGATATTGACTGCGGCTGCGGCGGACAAAGCCCTTACCGCAGGCTTGCCTGTTTAAGGCTGGATGATATGAGGGAATTTTACGTGTAGTTTACCAGCAATCCCTCAGCCAGCTTCGCTGTCAGCTCCCTTTGCGCAAGGGAGCCCATAAAAAAACCACCCGATTTCTCGGGTGGTTTTCTTTTTTGCTTTTGGCTTTATTACTTGAAGTCGTGAGCTTCCTGAAGAACCATATCCTTGACCTTCATGAGACGAACCTTGGTAGAGTTCTCGACTTCTTCCAGCTTGGTGGTGATATACTTGATATCTTCCTGCAGCTGGGGAATGGTGGAGTACTCCAGAGCGTTAACGCGACGGCGGGTCTTTTCGATCTCTTCTGCCATCAGCTGCATGCTCTTTTCGACCTGTGCCAGCTCCAGCATATCCTGGAAAACTCTGGCCATCTTGTCCAGAGCGTCATCCAGCTCGCCGGAAGTCTGAGCGAAGCCGTAGGGGTAGATCTCGCTGGGATCGTTATTCTTAGTGTGGAAGCTGTACTCGGGAACGTTAACAGACATAACATTCTTGAACTTCATGCCCAGCTCTACGCTCTGACGAGGATAAAGCAGTGCCTGCTCCAGCATTTCGGGAGACATGATTGCGCTTGCGACCTGGAGAGAACCAAATGCAGCGGTCAGTCCCTCTTCAACGCGGATACGAAGCTCTTTGTTAAGTTTAACGACATCCATGAACTGACGCATCAGCTCGTCGCGCTTGTCCTTCATCAGCTTGTGGCCGCGACGGGCAGTTTTGAGTCTGCCTTTGAGCTGCTTGAGCATCATTCTTGTTGCAGTAATTCCGGTACTTGCCAAAAAGCATCACCTCCGTAAAAATTTTAAGTGGGTCTTACTTCTTGGGCAGGTACTTCTCGATGTACTCGGGCTTGATACGCTTCAGCTCTCTGGTGGGCAGGATGCTCAGCAGCTCCCAGCCGATGGTCAGGGTCTCCTCGATGGAGCGGTTGACCTCGTTGGTCTGGCCGACATATACCTTCTCGAACTCTTCAGCGAACTTTGCGTACAGCTTGTCGTCGTCGGACAGAGCTGCTTCACCAAGAATGGTCATCAGTTCCTTT
>CAZYTE010000151.1:0-3655 GCA_964649425.1 uncultured Oscillospiraceae bacterium | reverse complement strand
GATGAGGGTCATGTGAAGCGTGGTTATGAGAATTTTGACTATTGTCTGCGCTCTTTGGGTGCGGATATAAACTTGGAATACTAGGAGATAAGTATGGCTGATAACAACAGAGCCAAGAGAGAAAAGCGCCGCCTTATACAGCCCGGTTTCTGGCGCCGCAGCGGTCTGGGCGGCCCAATCGCGTTTCTTATCGCTATTGTGGCCACCATCTTTGTTATGAGTATTTTCCTGCGCGTTGAGCAGATATATGTTGAGGGCAACGAGCACTACACCGATGCCGAGATAATTCAGGCGATCGACATCGAGCAGGGCGATAACCTGTTCTTCTTCAACCGCTTCGGTGCTCTCAGCCGTGTTTTTGCAAAGCTGCCCTATGTTGAAGAGGTTTCCGTTGAAAGAACTCTGCCAAATAAGGTTACAATTACTGTGTCCGAAAGCAAGGCTCTGGCATATCTGGTGCTGGGCGAGGAAGAGTGGACGCTGGACCGCGGCTGCAAGGTGCTGGGCAAGGCCACCGAGAGTGAGCTGGCCTTCCTTATCCCTGTTGAGGGTATAAAGCCCGGCACCCTGCTCATCGGCGAGGATATGGAGACAGAGGATAAAAATCCTGCCATAGTGGAGTATCTTGCTGAGGTGCTTTATCAGATAGAGGAGCGTGGTCTGCAGTACTCTGTCAACCGCATCGATTTCTCCGATCCAAACTCTGTCAGCTTCTCCTATGCAGGCGGCTATACCGTGGTTCTGGGCGGAAGCTCGAATACCGAGTATAAGTTCGGAATGTTCCTGTCCGTCCTTAGCCAGCTGCAGGAGGGCGATGTGGGCATTATAAATCTGTCAGACGGAGCAACCGCCCGTTTTATCCCCAATTAAAAATTACAAATTATTTACAAAAGTTTTCTAAAAAACAAAATTATCTATTGACCGTGACGAAAAAATGTAATAATATATAATCCACTAAAGAGTAAATTCTCAGTTTCATTCGACTGAAATATATACAGGGAGGCAAAACTATGGATTTCAGAGCCGAGATGGGTCCGGAAAATGTTGTAACTATTAAAGTCGTTGGTGTCGGCGGAGCCGGCAACAATGTGGTAAACAGGATGGTAAAGGCCGGCACTCAGGGTGTCGAGTTTATTGCTATAAATACTGACAAGCAGGCTCTGGCTGTTTCCAACGCAGACCAGAAGATTCAGATTGGCGAGAAGATGACCCGCGGTCAGGGCGCAGGCTCCGACCCCGAGATCGGCAAGCGCTCCGCGGAGGAGAGCCGCAACAACATCGCCAAGGCTATTGAGGATGCCGACATGGTGTTCATCACCGCCGGCATGGGCGGCGGTACCGGTACCGGCGCTGCTCCCATTGTTGCTGAGATAGCCCGCGAGGCAGGAGTACTGACCGTTGGCGTTGTGACCAAGCCCTTCAAGTTCGAGGGCAAGCGCCGCATGGATCAGGCAAACGCAGGCATCAAGGAGCTTCTTGGCCGTGTTGATTCTCTGCTTATCATCCCCAATGACAGACTGAAGTACGCCACCGACCAGAAGGTCACTCTGGCAAACGCTTTCGAAATCGCTGACGATGTTCTGCAGCAGGCTGTTACCAGCATCTCCGGCCTCATCAAGAACACCGGCTTTATTAACCTTGACTTTGCTGATGTCACCTGCATCATGAAGAATGCAGGCTTTGCCCACATGGGTGTTGGCCATGCGGCAGGCAAGGGCAAGGCAGAGGACGCAGCCCGTATGGCAGTTGCCAGCCCCCTGATGGAGACCTCCATTGAAGGTGCCCGCGGCGTGCTCATCAACATCACCGGCTCCGAGGATATGGGTCTGGAGGATGTTGAGGCAGCGGCATGCCTGGTTCAGGAGGCAGCTCATCCCGACGCAAACATCATCTTCGGCGCAAGCTTTGATGAGAATTTGCAGGATGAGATCCATGTCACCGTTATCGCTACCGGCTTTGAGGACAAGCCCATTGCCGCCGCGTCGGCTGTCAATCCTGCCGTTGCAGCCACCATCAACGAGAGACCTCTGGGCCTGTTCACCGGCGCTGCCGAGAGAGCAGCCGCCGCAGCTCCTGTGGCACCTGCTGCCCCTGTTGAACCCCTGATTCCCGCAGCACCTTTCGGTGAGCCTGTTGCTCCCACTCCTGCCGAGCCTGTTGCGGAAGATCCCTTTGACAGCATCTTCAAGATCTTCAACACCAAGTAATAAAACAGAAAGAACCGGACTTGTCCGGTTCTTTTTTGTTCAATTTAAAACCTGATTTCCACCGGCTCTCCGGCAGCCAGTGTTTCGGGAGTGACCCTGCAGTCAAGAGCAAGGAGCTTAACTCCCTTATCCTGAGCCTCTTTCAGCAGCAGGCCGAATTCCCTGTGGGTCTTATAGTTTGGCTCAAAGTATTTTACATTGTCCATTTGAATTATAAAAACGGCGTATGCCTCATAGCCCTGCTCAACACATTCGATGAGCCCTCTAAGGTGCTTCAGGCCCCGCTCGGTTGGAGCATCGGGAAAGCGGACAACGCCGTCTTCTTCAAGGGTGACGCCCTTTACCTCCGCATAGGCTTTTATCCCGTCGTGCTCAAAGTAAAAATCATATCGGGAGTCACCGTGGGCGGACTCTGCCTTGATAAGCTCAGGCACAAAGCCCAGTCCGCCTGCGGCGAGGTATTCACCGAAAACCTTGTTGGGGGCTACGGAGTCCATGTTGATGAGCCGATCACCCTTTTGAACCGCTATCAGGTCATAGGAGGTCTTTCTTGCGGGGGAGTCAAAGTGCTGCACATATATTTTGGGATTTCCGGCCAGCAGTTCTTTACAGCGGCCGGTGTTCTTTACATGGCAGACCTTCTCCTCGCCTTCAACCAGGATGTTGGCAATAAAACGATTGGGCCTGTTTATAAAACAGGCCTCAATAATATTCTCATATTTCATATCAGTCCCAGAGCTTTTCTTTGTAAATTCCGGCGGCGATCATGTCCTTGAAGCCCTGCTGGGCAAGCTCTATGTCCTCCTTATAGGTGACGCCTATCCAGCGGTCAGGGGTGTTCATAACCTTTACGGTGGCCTTGCCGTCCTTGAGAAGGCCGTCAACGATGATGGGGAGCAGATATTCCTTCTTCACATCGCCCTCATCGAGATTGGAAAGGAAATCCACAAAACCCTTCTCCAGAACCGGGAAGAAGTCGGGATCGGCTGCCCACATATTCATGGATACAGGGATCTCGGCATGGATGAATTTCTGAACATCCTCCCTGTCACAGCAAAGCTTACCGTCCTTATAGCCGATGCCCCTGGTTTCATAAACATCCTTCAGCATGCCGTTTTCGTCGGTGATGCAGACACCCCGGGTGACCGCACCGTTTTCGCTGAGGGTATTTTTCAGGATGAAGCCTGCCATGCCCATGCGGAGCCTTTCGTCATTCTCCCGGGGGGCAACGAGGAAATCGTGCAGAAGCTGAAAGGCTTCCTTACCGTAATAGTCGTCAGCGTTGATGATGGCAAAGGGCTCTTTAACAATATCCTTGCAGCAGAGCACAGCCTGACCGGTGCCCCAGGGCTTGGTTCTGCCTTCGGTGACGGTAAAGCCGGCGGGCAGGTCGTCAAGTGCCTGTAAAACATACTCCACCTCGATCTGCTTGCCGATGCGGTTGCCGA
>CAZYTE010000150.1:0-3676 GCA_964649425.1 uncultured Oscillospiraceae bacterium | reverse complement strand
CGGCCAAAATATCGCTTTATCAGGCCTGTGTTTTCTTGTCTCAGCGCGCCTAATACCGACGGCGGTTTTGAATTTTGAATCAGCCTACAAATCTGAAGCCGAAGCCGCGGCTGGACTCAAGACCTGCGGTCAGACTGCTGAGAAAGCTCTCAAGCTCACCGGAGGACAGAGCATCCTTTGCGATCGCATTGCTGTAAAGATCGCCCTCGCCGGCAAAGTACATTACATGGTAGCCTGCGTATGCGCTGCTCTCGCCGTAGACAACAGCGGTGTCGCCCACCTTGTGGCCTGCAAAGCAGAACTCGTCAAACTCCTCAACCATCTGGCCCTTGATGACGCTCTCATACAGACCGCCGTTGGTGTTGGAGCCGCTGTCCTCAGACAGGCTGTTTGCAAGCTCGGCAAAGCTCTCCTCGGTGGCAGCGCCGGCCTTCCACTGAGCCAGAATGTCCTCAGCCTCCTTCTTGGCGGCTGCCTTTGCCTCATCGGAGTAGCTGCCGTCCTCAGATGCCTCGGCCATTACAAGGATGTGGCGGATGTTTGCCATGTTGTAGTGATTATCTTCACGGCCGCGGAATACAACTACATAGTATTCACCGGCATCGCTTGCAGCGAGGGTAGCTTCACCGGCCTTGCTCTGCTCCATGAGCCAGGTCTTATAGGTGCTGGTCAGGTAGGAGCCTGCGGTCATATCAATGTGGGCAGCAGCGGAGTCTGCCTCGACAGACTTAACGGCCTCGTCCAGCTTTGCCTCAATGTCATCACCCTCGGCCTTGTTGTAGGCGTCCAGGACTGCCTGGGCGTCTGCCTCGGTCTCGGTGTAGTAGTAGGAGTAATCAAAGTAATCGTACTCGCCGCCCAGGCTCTGGTAGTACTCCTCAAGCTCAGCGTCGGAGAATTCAAGAGCGGCAACATACTCAGTGAGCACCTTGTTTGCCAGGGTGCCGCGGATGCCCTCCTGACGGGCGACCTCGGGGGTAACGGCGCTGCCGTAGTTCAGCTTGTAGAAGTTTTTCTCGCTGCCATAGCCCATGAGCTCGGCGTAGGTCTTGGTCTCCTCCAGGTCAGCATCTATCTCAGCCAGCTCTTCCTCGGTGAGAGTAATGCCGTTTGCCTCGGCGTAATCACACAAAACCTGAATCTGCAGAAGCTCCTGCTCACCCATGGCGGTGAAGTAATCCATCCAGGTGCCGTCATTCATCAGGGGGCAGCTCTGAGTGGACAGCCCGGAGATGCCTGAAGAGGTATCAATACCCAGCAGCTCAACATAGGTGGAGTACTGGTTTGCCCAGGTGTAGTACTGGGAAGCCATGTGGTAGCTGACAACGGCGGGGGAGTATTTCTCATCGCCGATGGTGACAGCGGTGCTGTTTTTTACAAGGAAGCTGGAGTTGATGAAAAGAACCAGTGCCAGCACCAGTACAACGATGATGGTGCCGATAGTCCACCTGCGCTTTTCCCTGGCCTTCTTCGCGGCCTCCTCGGCAGCGGCCAGGGTCTTCTTGTCAGTGCCGGCTTCGCGCTCAGCCTGACGGATCTTTCTTTTGGTTGATGCACTCATTTTATATCGTCCTTTATAAAAGTTTTTTAATAGACCAGGAAATTATAACTCAAAAACCCAAGCTGTTCAAGATAAATTAGCGTTGTTTGCAAAGAATTAAAAGATTTTCCCTTGTTTAGCACATAATAAGCATGTATTATACAGCTATGATGAACATGAACACTAAATTCAAACGCACTGCCGTATTGTCGGCCCTGCTGCTGACAGGGCTCATCTGCCTTGACAGCAAATACAATTTAAAAGTCACCGGGCATACCCTGACCTTTGAAAAGCTGCCCGACGCCTTTGAAAACTACCATATCGTCCAGCTTTCCGACCTGCACGGCGCAGTTTTCGGAAAAGACAATGCGAAGCTTGTGCAAGCCCTTGCAGAGCTCAGGCCGGATATGATTGCCATTACCGGCGACATGGTCGGAGCAGAAGATGAACTGGCCGCCTTTGAGTCGCTTCTGAAAGGCATTGTTTCCATAGCGCCGGTGTATTATGTCAGCGGCAACCATGAGTGGGGCAGCGGCTGCATGGAAAAGGTAGAGGAGCTGCTCAAAGAATACGGCGTGGAGTATCTGTCAAATGAGTATATGCCCATATACCGGGGCGGGGAAAAGATAATCCTTGCCGGTGTGGATGATCCTATGGGCAGAGCCGACATGATAAAGCCCGATGAGCTCATTGAGAAGCTCCGCGCGGAATACCCGGAGGAATTTACCCTGCTGCTGGGCCACAGGAACACCTGGGTGGAAAAGTACCCCCGGCTGCCTGTGCAGCTCATACTCTGCGGCCACGCCCACGGCGGAATAATCCGCCTGCCCGTTATCGGCGGCCTGATAAGCGCCAAGCACAAGCTCATTGCCGAGTTTGAAAAGGGTCTGTACTCAGGGGAGGAATTTGTGATGAATGTGTCCTGCGGCCTTGGAAATTCCGTTTTCATCCCCCGCATGCTCAACCGGCCCGAGATCGTGAGCATTCATCTCAAACAGTCATAGAATTAAAATGTCCTGCATATACTGAGAGCATGCTGTAAAACTCAGGAGGTATGCAAATGGACTATGATATTGACGATCTGATCTTCGGAGACTGTGACCCGGGCCCCAGCAGAAGATAATAAAGCATCGGCAGCTCAGTCTGCCGATGCTTTGTTTTTTCCTATAAATCCGATTATCTGCCCGGACAGCACCACTGTCAGCAGGGAATACATGATGCGCCGCGGCGGAATATAAGTCAGAGACAAGAGCAGTACCGCAAGGTCGCTGACCAGATAGACGGTGCTTATCTTAACTCCCGTCAGCTTATTGAGACCCATGGCCAGCGCATCGTCTCCGCCGGAGGCGCCGCCCACTCTTACGCTGAGCCCTACGCCTATGCCTACAAAGAGGGCGCCGGCTATGGCCGCGATCAGCGGATATTCAGCAATGCGGGGAAACAGGGGCGGGAACTGTTCAAATATGGCATAGAACAGCGAAAATCCGCCGCCTGCCACCAGGGACATGACTATAAACCTGCCGCCCAGCACCCGCCATGCAAAGTAAAAGCAGGCAGAGCTCATGACTATGCCGGAAACGGCGGGGGAGATGTGCAGCCAGTACTGCACCAAAAGGGTCAGGCCCAGCATGCCGCCCTCGGTAATGGCGGACTGTGAGTGGACATGATAAGTGCCGAAGGCCAGAATGGCGCTGCCCAGCAGGTTTATGAATATGGTCTTGACTGTGATCTTCGGATACAAGGGAAACAACCTTTCAAAGAGAAAAGCCCTGAAATTTCAGGGCTTTTAAAACTTAGTGGCCTGCCTTCATGGACAGGAAGGCGTTTATGAAGGGATCGATATCGCCGTCCATGACGCTCTGGATGTTGCCGGTCTCATGGTCGGTGCGGTGATCCTTTACCAGCTGGTAGGGCATGAAAATGTAGGAACGGATCTGGCTGCCCCACTCGATCTTGTGCTGCACGCCCTTGATATCGCTGATCTTTTCAAGGTGCTCGCGCTCCTTGATTTCAGCCAGCCTTGCCCTGAGCATATTCTTGCAGTTTTCAAGATTCTGGAAATGGCTGCGCTCCACCTGGCTGGCAACAACTATGCCGGTGGGCAGATGGGTCAGACGGACAGCTGAGGAGGTCTTG
>CAZYTE010000149.1:0-3685 GCA_964649425.1 uncultured Oscillospiraceae bacterium | reverse complement strand
GATAGATAGCCTGTATGGTATCCTGAGTGTCGCAGATGGCGGTGACAATATCCATAACAGTCAGCTTAAGATAGTCCACATTTCTGTTTTCCGGCAGAATGACCTTTTCCCAGTCCCACTGGTCCACATATACGGAATGAATATTATCCAGCTCATCTTCATCACGGCGGATTGCGTTCATGTCAGTATAGATTCCCTTGCCGGGGTAGAAACCATAGCGCTTGAGGGCAAGGCGCTTCCACTTTGCCAAAGACTGTACAACCTCTGCCCTGTGCTCAGAGCGGAGAATGTCAAAGGAAACCGGACGCTCATGGCCGTTCAGGTTATCGTTCAGACCGGAGGTTTCATCCACAAACAAGGGTGCAGAAACGCGGTGCAGGTTCAAAAGCGCACCCAACCTGTCCTCGAAAAGTCGCTTTAACAGACTGATGGCTTTCTGAGTATCGTAAATGGAAAGAAGGCTCTTGTATCCTTCGGGAATTACTGTTTTCATATTGCTCCTTATTCCGTCAGCAGTGCAACTATTCTTTGATAATAACCCTCTGCATCCTTCCGGAAATTCTTTTCAATGGTCTTTGCCTGTGCTTCGTCGGCACAGAGGAATTTGAGATTGATAACTTCGCCCACACCGTCACTCATAGCAAGCTTCACCAGACAGCCTCCATCGGTGTTTTCGTGCTTTGCGCTTATCATGGCAGCTCTGCGAAGCCGCTCCTCAACGGGTGACAGCAGCTTTAATGCCTTATTTCTAACAGAATAAGGCAGGCTGCTCTCAACTGCGTCAGCATTTCGTGCACCCTTTTCGGTTATGCTGTATCCATCCTCATGCTTTTCGATATGACCGCTGTCCACGAGCTCACTGAGGCAATCCGAATAGTCAAAATAGCCTATTCCACCATCGCACTGGCAGAGCTCCAGCAGAGTCTCCGGCTCTACAACACCGGGCAAACGGCGGAGAATAAACAGAATCAGTATCTTTATATCAAGCTTTTCATGTATGAAACCTAATCTATCCATGGTTCACCTTCTAACAGGGATATTCAACATTACTATTATACTTAAGGCCCGCATTTTTTCAAGTGAAAAATAACACATATACACGGTACCTGCATAAACTGTAATGAAGTTTCTTCAAATTTGCAACAGGAGGTATAACTATGGCCGAGAGAGTTGTACCGGGCAGCACCGAATGTCCGGCAAGCATCCGCGAAGCCGTATGCATCAATACCAGAAAGATTTTTGACAGCTGCAGAGATAAGGATTGTGTTGATGATCTGCGGGTCTTCCCCACCCTCAGCTCTCAATCCTACATAGAAAACGCGCTGAATATACGCCCTAAATCAGCCGAACTTTTATATGTAGATGTGAATGTGGAGCCTGTAAGCTTCAACCGGGGATATTACACCATTGACTGCAGTTATTTTTACCGCATCATCGGTGAGACCTTTCCTGCCGGAGAACTCGTCAGCGGACTGGCGGTCTTTGACAAACGGGTTATGCTCTTCGGCAGTGAAGGCAGGGTGAAGAGCTTTTCGTCCGAAGCCGTACAAACAAGTGTACAGGTGAACGATCTGCCGCTGGCAGTTGTCAACTCCGTCGACCCTATCGCTCTGCACATGAAGCTTGTAGATGCTGAATGCTTTCTGACCACCGAGCTTGAGCAGCGGATCATTCCTGAATTCATCTCCGCTGCTTTCAGCGAAAACCTGGTGCTCAATGACACAGCCCGACGCTGGTTTGTCACCATCGGTCAGTTCAGTATCATCCGCCTTGAGCGGGACACCCAGCTGCTAATCCCCGCCTATGACTACTGCATGCCCGACAAAGAGTGTCCCGGCACCTCGGAAGACGATCCCTGCGCACTGTTCAGCAACATCCGCTTCCCGGTTGAGGAATTTTTCCCACCCGACAGTGTTGCTGATGAAAGAGAATACAGAAGTATGTTATAAGAAATGCCTCCCTTCCGGGAGGCATTTTACTTATTTCTTGGGAACTATCTCGCCGCTGACCTTGAAGATGCTGCGCTCAGGCACAACACCTCTCACGCAGGATGTAGGATAAATACTGGACCCTCTGCATATCACTGCGCCGGGGTTAAGGACGCTGTTGCAGCCGACCTCAACATTATCCCCCAGCATTGCGCCGACCTTCTTGCGGCCGGTTTCAATGGGATTGCCGGGCTGCTTAATTACAACCAGGCTCTTGTCGCTTTTCACATTGCTTGTGATAGAGCCTGCACCCATGTGAGCCTTATAGCCCAACACAGAGTCACCCACATAGTTGTAGTGGGGCACCTGAACCTTATCAAAAAGGACAACATTTTTAAGCTCGGTGGAGTTACCCACCACAGCGCCCTTGCCAACAATTGCGCTGCCGCGGATAAACGCGCAGTGGCGAACCTCAGCCTCATGGTCAATTATACAGGGGGAGCCAATATATGCAGAGGGAAAAACCTTTGCATCCTTAGCTATCCAGACACCCTCAGAGGGGTGGTCAAACTCTTCTTCGCTGAGAGTCTCGCCCAGCTTCAAAATAAAGTTGCTGATGTCAGCAAGAACTTCCCAGGGGTAGGTCTTACCGGCAAAAAGTTCAGCAGCAATAGTCTTTTCCAGATCAAGCAGTTCTTTGATTTCTACCATCTTATTTCACCCTAATAAGCATTCCGGCCTGTCTCATTGCGTCAATGATAGCGTCTGTCTTTTCCTCACATAGCTCGTGGCTGGTAGCCTCAACCATAACACGCAGCAGAGGCTCGGTACCGCTCTTGCGCAGGACAACACGGCCGTTTTCGCCCATTTCTTCCTCAGCCTTTTTAACTGCGTCTTTGACAAGCTGGCAATTGAGAGTCTCATCCTTATCGGTTACGATAACATTCTTGAGAACCTGAGGATACATGGTCATGCCGGAGGCAAGCTCAGAGAGCGTCATCTTGGTCTCGCAAATGGCCTCCATCAGCTTGATGGCAGTCAGCATTCCATCACCGGAATTGGCAAGACGGCCGAAAATTATGTGGCCGGACTGCTCACCGCCAATAATATGACCGTTGACGCGCATGTTTTCAGCAACATACTTATCACCCACAGCGGTCTTTTCATAGCCTATGCCCAGTTTATCCAGAGCTTTGTACAGGCCCATGTTGGACATGATGGTGGTAACCACCTTGGAGTCTCTCAGGACACCGGTATCCTTCATATACTTGGCGCAGACATACATGATGTGGTCACCATTGACAACATTGCCCTTTTCATCAACCGCGAGGCAGCGGTCAGCGTCACCATCAAAGGCAAAGCCCACATCCAGCTTGTTATCCACAACAAACTTCTGCAGGTGCTCGATATGGGTAGAGCCACAGTCAACATTAATATTGATACCATCGGGTTTGTTATTAATTACATAGGTGTCTGCACCCAAAGCGTCAAAAACGCTCTTTGCCATCATCCATGTGCTGCCGTTGGCACAGTCAAGGCCGATCTTGCGGTGCTTGTAGGAACGGGTAGCCAGAGAGATCAGGTAGCCGATATAACGGTTGCGGCCTGCTGAATAGTCAATGGTGCAGCCAATTTTCTCACCCTCAGCGTAGGGCAGCTGCTCCTCGCTGTCCAGATAAGCCTCGATGCCATCAAGCAGGGATTCCTCCATTTTCTCGCCGTCACCGTTGATGAGCTTGATGCCGTTGTCATAATAG
>CAZYTE010000148.1:0-3689 GCA_964649425.1 uncultured Oscillospiraceae bacterium | reverse complement strand
GCGGCAAGTCCACCTTCCTCAAGACTCTCAACCGCATGAACGATCTCATCCCTGGCGTAAAGATCACCGGCAAAGTCTCCTATCGGGGCATGAATATCTTCGATAATTCCGTAGACGTGAACCAGTTGAGACGGGAGGTAGGCATGGTGTTCCAGAAACCCAACCCCTTTCCCATGAGCATCTACGACAACATCGCCTACGGCCCCCGCACCCATGGAATTACCGGCAAAGCCCTACTGGACGACATTGTGGAACACACCCTCCGGGATGCCGCTATCTGGAACGAGGTGAAAGACCGCCTGAAGAAGAACGCCCTTGGCCTCTCCGGCGGCCAGCAGCAGAGACTGTGCATCGCCCGGGCCCGGGCGGTGGAGCCCCAGGTGCTTCTGATGGATGAGCCCACCTCTGCCCTCGACCCCATCTCCACCTCCCGCATTGAGGATCTTGTACTGGAGCTTAAAGAAAAATACACGATCGTAATGGTCACCCACAATATGCAGCAGGCTGTTCGCATCTCCGACCACACCGCCTTCTTCCTGCTGGGTGAGCTGGTAGAGTTTGGGAACACCGACAAGCTTTTCTCTCAGCCTGAAGATAAGCGTACAGAAGACTATATTACAGGAAGGTTCGGGTGATCCATGTGAGAAGCAGATTTGATCAGCAGCTTTTTGAATTAAACAGAGAAATCATTGAGATGGGCGCCATGTGTGAAGAGGCCATAGCCGGAGCCGCAAAAGCCCTGAGCACCGGAGATCCCGCACTGGCCGCACAGGTAAAGGCAAGCGGCTGTGCTATCGACCAGATGGAGCGGGATATCGAAAACCGCTGCATGAAGCTTTTGCTGCACCAGCAGCCGGTAGCCCGGGATCTGCGCCTCATATCCGCGGCACTGAAGATGATAACAGATATGGAGCGGATCGGCGATCAGGCTGAGGACATTGCCGAAATAGTCAGTTTTTTGAACGGCCGCACCATGAGCGGCGTGGAGCTTATTGAGGAAATGGCCCGGGAGACCACGAACATGGTAACAAAAAGCGTGGACGCCTTTGTAAACAAGGATGTTGCTCTTGCGGAAAAGGTAATTTCACAGGACGATATTGTAGATGACTATTTTTCCAGACTGAAAAGTGATATAATTGAGCTTATAGCAAAAAAGCCCGGCGACGGGGAGTTTGCCCTTGACCTTTTGATGATCTCAAAGTATTTTGAGCGTATCGGAGATCACGCCGTAAACATCGCCGAATGGGTGATCTATTCTGTGACAGGAGCACATAATGAGTCTTGATATGATATGGTGCATCGAAGACGATCCCGGCATACGGGATATTGAAATATATGCCTTGAATTCAGGCGGCTTTGAGGCCAGAGGCTTTGAGGACGGTTTTGCGTTTTTTGAGGCGCTGAAAAAAGAAAAGCCCAGGCTTGTGATTTTGGATCTCATGCTTCCCGGCATGGACGGCATTGAAATTCTCGCAAGGCTCAAGGGCTCTGCCGAGCACAGAAGCATCCCCGTTATCATGGCCACCGCCAAGGGCCAGGAATATGACCGCATCAGGGGTCTTGACATGGGTGCGGATGACTATATTGTAAAGCCCTTCAGCATGATGGAGATGGTATCCCGGGTAAAGGCTGTGCTGCGCCGCTGTGAGCCTGTGCACACGGGAGAAGCATTGGTATTTGAAGGTCTTTCGCTTAATCCGGCCCAGCGCACCGCTGCAGCGGATGGAGCAAGGCTTCATCTCACATTCAAGGAATTTGAGCTTTTACAGCTCTTTCTCACTCATCCGGGCATGCTTTATACCAGGGAACAGCTTTTTGCTCAGGTCTGGAAGCTTGACTATATGGGAGATTCCAGAACTCTGGATTCCCACATCCGCAGTCTGCGGCAAAAGCTTGGCCGATACGGCAAAATGATAGAAACCGTGCGCAATGTGGGCTACCGTTGGGAGACAGCTTATGACAGGGAAAATACTTAGGGCCATTTTATCGGTGGCCGTCGCGGTGCTGCTGGCAAGTCTGCTGACTGTCACCGCTGCCCTCTACGGATATTTTTCAAATGTGCAGCAGGCTCAGCTGAGCGATGAATTGAGTCTTGCCGCCGATGCTGTGGAGCAGCTGGGTATTGATTATCTTGAAGGGCTTGGCTCTGAGCGCTATCGCCTGAGCCTGATCGCGCCGGACGGCAGCGTTCTTTTTGACAGCCGAGCCGAGGCTGAGCTTATGGAAAACCACCGTGACCGTGAGGAAATTGCAGAAGCTCTCCTTTCCGGCAATGGCAGCAGCATACGCCGCTCCTCCACCCTTACAGAGCAGACCATATATGAAGCCCTGCGGCTTTCTGACGGCAGCGTTCTCCGCATTTCTATAAGCCGGGCCAGCGCTTTGACGCTGCTCCTTGACATGCTTTGGCCCCTTGCGCTTATAGCCGCGGGCGCAATTATTGTATCTGTGTGGCTGGCCCGAAAAATGGCCAGGCGCATTGTCCAGCCCATCAATTCCCTGAATTTGGAGGAGCCGCTGGAAAACAATGTTTATGAGGAGCTCTCCCCCCTGCTTCACCGGATTCATTCGCAGCAGCAGGAAATCCGTCAGCAGATGCAGACCTTGAAGCGCAACCGGGATGAATTTGAGCAAATAATCGGCAGCATGAAAGAGGCTCTGATACTGCTGGACAGCAGAGACAGGGTCATAAGCATAAATCCTGCGGCAAGGGCATTATTTTCTGTTAATACCGACTGCCTGGGAGAGGACTTTCTGAACCTTGAGCGCAGGGAGGAAATGCGTTCCGCCCTCAGCGCCGCAAAGGAGCGGGGCCACAGCTCTTTTCACACGAACATCAGAGGCATGGAGTTTCTGTTCGACCTGAGCCGCATTGACTCCGGCAGCAGTGTTCAGGGCCTTGTTATTCTTGCCTTTGATGTAACAGACAAGGTGACTGCCGAAAACAAGCGCAGAGAGTTCACCGCAAATGTTTCCCATGAGCTGAAAACGCCGCTGCAAACCATAATGGGCTCTGCCGAGCTCATAGAAAACGGCATTGTTAAACAGGAGGACATCCCCTGCTTTGCCGGGCGCATACATAAGGAAGCGGCCAGACTGCTGGCCTTGATCGACGATATCATACGCCTGTCACAGCTGGATGAGCAGAGTGAAATGACTCGGGAGCCGCTTTCTCTGCACACGCTTGCCGAAGAAGTGCTTGAGACTCTGGCTGATGCCGCCGTACAGAAGGGCATTTCCCTTCAGCTTTCCGGAGCCGGGGGACAGCTTTACGGTGTTCGCAGGCTGCTTTTTGATATGATCTACAACCTCTGCGATAACGCCATAAAGTATAATGACCCCGGCGGCAGCGTGAAAATACAGATCGAGGACAGCGAAGCCGCCGTTTCGCTCAGTGTGCGGGACAATGGCATAGGCATCGCTCCGGAGCATCAGGAGCGGATATTTGAGCGCTTTTACCGTGTGGATAAAAGCCACTCCAGACAGTCCGGCGGTACAGGTCTTGGACTATCCATCGTCAAGCATACGGTTCAGTATCATCAGGGCAGGATCGCGCTTGAAAGCACGCCCGGGAAAGGTACTGTTATAAAGGTCATTTTTGATAAAAAGTAAAATCAGCTGCGTTAGCATATAATGAAGTAGTCAATAGTTAGTAGACACAAAATATCTATGCCACCAGTTCTGTTCTA
>CAZYTE010000147.1:0-3724 GCA_964649425.1 uncultured Oscillospiraceae bacterium | reverse complement strand
GGCGCAGAGACTTGGAAAGCAGAGTCACCTGCTCCACATGAACAGATATTTCCTCGGTCTTTGTTTTGAAAACAAAGCCGGTAACACCGATGATATCACCGATGTCGTACTTTCTGAAGTCAGCAAACTCCTGCTCGGAGACAGAATCCTTCTTGATATAAAGCTGGATCTGGCCGCGGTCATCCTTAATGTGGCAGAATATGGCCTTGCCCATGCCGCGTTTGGACATGATACGGCCTGCAACAGAAACGGTCTTGTTCTCAAAGGAATCGTAGTCAGCCTTGATCTCACCGGACCACGCGCTCCTTTTAAACTTGGTCAGCAAGAAGGGGTCTCTGCCCTCCTGCTGAAGGGCTGCCAGCTTATCACGGCGCACCTGCAGGATCTCAGAAAGCTCCTGCACCTCGGCGGGCTGCTTATTCATTTCTTCGCTCATATTCTACACCTCGCTACGAAAAAAATCAGTATTACTTGTTCTCCACGGAGAGGATCTTAAGCTTGATGGCACCTGCGGGAGCATCAATGGTGACAATGTCGCCCTCCTTGCAGCCTTTCAGGCCTCTGCCCACGGGAGAATCATCGGAAATCTTACCTGCTCTGGGATTAGCCTCCTGAGAGCCTACGATCTCGTAGCTCTCCTCGAAGTCATCCTCAATATCCAGAACCTTAACAATACTGCCCAGAGTAACGGTACCCTTGGGGATATCCCGCTCGGAAACATCGACGATCTCGGCATTTTCAATGAGTTCCTTGATCTCGGCGATCTTGGAATAGAGCTTACCCTGCTCATTCTTTGCCTCGTCGTACTCGCTGTTCTCGGAAAGGTCGCCAAAGCTTCTGGCTTCCTTGATCTGCTCAGCTACTTCCTGAGCTCTCTCGGTTTCCAGATAGAACAGTTCCTCTTTCAGAGCCTCCAGGCGCTCCTGGCTCATTCTAAATCTGCTTGCAGTTGACATATAAAGCAGTTCTCCTTCAAAAATATTGTTATCGTGTTTATGCACGGACAATGCTCAATTATATAACCAATTGATTATAGTTTGATAAACTGATTGTGTCAAGCCAAAAATCAGTTCTGGCTCAAATATCTCAGAGCAGCCATAAGCTGTTCATCGTTGGATACACTGGCGGTACCTGACTGGCCGCCGGTGGTGCCGGCAGTTGTGCCGGTGGCTGACGCGTCGCTGTTGTATACGATGGCATCGGGAATAACGCCGCCGCTCTGTGCAATGTCAACGCCGTTGGCAGTGAGGTAGCTGCCGGTGGAAAGACGCAGAGCACTGCCGTCACTGAGGGGGATAGTCTCCTGGGTTCTGGTGTTGCCGGTAGTGGGCTCACCCATCATAAAGGCCCAGCCGCGCTCCTTCAATGCGGCCGCGCAAACCTCAGCCTCGCGGAAGGTCTGGCTGTTGATAAGCACACACATGGGCAGCTGAATGCACATACCGTCAGACTCATACACAGTTTCGTCGCCGTTCTTGTACAGCTCGGAAAAAAGCCTGCCGCTGGGCAGAAGATAGTCAAGCAGGGTGGTCAGCTCGCTTACCAGTCCGCCGGGATTGTTGCGCAGATCAATTACCAGAGCAACAGCACCCTGATTGAGCAGTTCTTCAATGGCATTAACAGCGTCAGTACCGCTGCCTGCTTCAAAATCGGAAATCTGCACATAGGCGGCTCCGGTCTTTTCAAGGCGGGAGCTTACAGAGCCTGCGCTTGCACCGGTGCAGTCAACTGTGATTGAATACTGGCCGCCGGAAATCTCAAGCACAAAAATGGTATTCAGCTTGGAACGGATGAGCGTTCTGGCCTGGTCTACCGTATAATTTGCAAGATTCTCACCGTCAACCGCTGTAATAAGCATACCGGAAGCCAGGCCCGCCCAGGATGCGGGAGAGTCAACATTGACGCTGAGCACCTGGAAACCGCCGCTCACCTCGTCCTTGACCATTGTGATACCGACATCGGAATACTCATTGGAGGAATAGAGCTGGTAGGTCTTGTACTCATTATCGGTCATGTAATAGCTCCAGCCATCACCAAGGCCGGAGATCATGGCAGCGGCTGCGGATTCGCCCATAGTCTTGCGGTCTGCATCCTGAATGAAACGCTCAGTGACCACATCCTTGATCTCAATGTAGCGTTTTGCCTCAGCATAATCCTCCTCCCCGCCAACATCGTTGATAATGCTGTTGGAGGTAAAGAAATATACGCCAAAGCCAAGCAAAACGCAGAACGGCACAACAAATTTTAACTTAAGATTAATGTTGAAGATCGCCGAAAAGAAGTAATAAATCGCTGACAGCAATCTGTTTATAATGTTACCCACATTATCCCTCCTGAGCACAACTGTGCCGGACAGGCAAATTCTGGCACCTGTCCGGCAGTCAATCCGCCCTGCGGATTGAAAATATTTTTCTTTAGTAGAAAGCCATGGGGTCGGTGGTAGCACCATTTACACGCACTTCATAGTGCAAGTGAGGTGCAGTAACAACTCCTGTGCTTCCTACATATCCCAGAGTAGTGCCTCTGGAAACTGTCTGACCGTTGCTGACAGCAATAGCCGACATATGTGCATATAATGTTGTGTAGCCTCCGCCATGGTCGACCATTACGCAGTTACCGTAGCCGCCATACCAGCCGGCATGGACAACTGTACCGTCTGCAGCAGAAACTATCTCCGCTCCATCGGCCGCTCCGATATCTGTGCCGGTGTGCAGCTTCTCATAGCCGTATACCGGATGAATACGGTATCCGTAATGGCTGGTAATAATGGAACAGGACGGGGTAGGCCATGCAAACATGCCGGTACCTACTATGGTGCTTGCGCCTGCTCCGCTGGGAGACTGTACTGCAGCCTGTCTCTCAGCTTCAAGCTGAGCTGCCAGAGCATCGAAGGCAGCGCATGCTTCATCGGTTGCAGCTTCCATCTGTGCATAAGCTTCAAGGTTGCTTTCGATGTCTGCCTCGACCTCGGCAAGCATCATATATGCCTCCTCGATCTGCTTTTCAAGCTCCTGCTGCTCGGCCTTCAGCACAGCCTGCTTTTCTTCAAGCTGGGACTTGGTTTCTTCATACTCAGCCTTCACAGCCTCAGTATTCTCTCTGGCTGCTATATACTGATCCTCAAGAGCCTTGTCACTCTCCATAATTTCGCCCATATCATCTATGGCGGTGAGGAGCTGACCAAGGTCATTTGTATTTAGAATAACAGCGAGGATTCCAAGATTCCCATTTTCCTCCATTGCTCTGACTCTGGTGCGATAGCGCTCAAGCTGTTCAGCTTCAAGGCGGCGCGCCTCTTCCACTTCCTTTGCTTTCTCCGCTATCATGTCACTGTAAAGCTGGATTTCCTGGCTGTTCAGCTCAATCTGCTCAATGGCGAACTTGTTCCGCTCGTCCATGGCGTATTTCTTTTCAAGTATATCCGCCTGCTGAGCTTCAAGCTCGTCGATCACTTTCTGCTGAGCATTAAGCTGAGCTCTCAGCTCATCGCGCTTTGCTTCCATTGCATCCACTTCTGCCTGGGTAACCGCAAAAGCCTGGGGTATAAATACAGAAACCATCAATACAAAACAGAGAATGGATGCAAGAATGCTTTTGGTGGTTTTATTTCTCATACTTTATCCTTTAGCAATTCCAGTAGCTCAGACCGGAATAATATGCGGCGGGATCAGTTCTGCTGCCATTGATGAAAATTTCGTAGTGGCAGTGTGTACCGGTGGAACGA
>CAZYTE010000146.1:0-3778 GCA_964649425.1 uncultured Oscillospiraceae bacterium | reverse complement strand
CGTGAATCCGGCGCCATCGAGCAGGACGCCGACGTGGTCATTGGTCTTTACAGAGACGGTTATTACAACAAAGAGAGCACCAACCCCAATCTGGCAGAGGCTATAATCCTGAAAAACCGCAAGGGTTCCACCGGCACGGTAGAGCTGAGCTGGCTGCCTGAATACACCACCTTCGGCTCTGTTGAAAAGCGGCGTGAAGATGACTGATAAGAGCTTTTTAAAAAAACACAATATGCTCCCGTCCGGATGCAGGGTGCTGTGTGCAGTGTCCGGCGGAGCAGATTCCATGTGTCTGCTGCATATGCTTTTTACAGAGCGGGAGCAGCTGGGCATAGAGCTGGCTGCGGCTCATTTTGAGCATGGCCTGCGTGGTGAGGAAGCCCTCCGGGATGCTGAGTTTGTTGTGCAATACTGCCGGGAAAAAGGCGTTGAATGTATTGTGGGCCACGGTGATGTGCCTGCCTTTGCTAAGGAAAAGGGCCTGTCCATCGAGGAAGCCGCCAGAGAGCTGCGCTATAAATTCCTTGAAGAGACGGCAGACAGTATGGGCTGCGACAGGATCGCAACCGCACACAATGCGGATGACAACGCCGAGACCATGCTGTTTAACCTCAGCCGGGGCAGCGGAAGTCGGGGCCTTTGCGGTATCCCGCCGGTAAGAGGCAGGATAATCAGACCCTTGCTTCAAACCACACAAGCTCAGATAGAGGACTATCTGAGGGTCAACGCTGTTCCCCATGTGGAGGACAGCTCCAACGCAGAAGATGAATACAGCAGAAACCTTATCCGCCACCATGTGAGCCCGGTCTTGCGGCAGATCAATCCGGACTTTGCCCGGAGTACCGGCAGAACGGCTGAGCTGATGCGGCAGGATGAGGATTGTCTGGATGGCTTGGCTCAGGATTTTATTGATAAGTATTTTGACGGTGAGAGCATTGAACAGAAAGCTTTTGCCAAGCTCCACGGGGCAGTGGCCTCCAGAGTGTTCAGAAAGCTTTGCCCTGAAAACCTCAGCGCGGAGCATGTAAACTCTCTGATGAAGCTTCTGGAGGGCAATATGCTTGCGGCTGTCAATGTAAGCGGCGCAAGAATAAGACGGGAGCAGGGGCGGATATACTTTAAGGAAAGCCTTTTCGAGCCCTTGCCTGACAGAGTGCTTCCTATCGGCGGCGTTCTGGATATTCCTGAAGCAAGACTTAAAATTTTTACAAATGAGGAAATTTCAGGCCGAGAAATTAACGGCTTGTTCAATAATTTTTGTCTCAAATATGAGAGTATATTCGGTGTCATTCAATGCACCGCCCGCCGCGATGGGGATAAACTGAGACCCATCGGAAGAAACTGCACAAAAAGTCTGAAGTCGCTTTTCTGTGAAGCGAAGATGACTCAGGCCCAGAGGGATCTCTGTCCGGTTTTCAGGGATGACAAGGGGATTCTGGCAGTGTGCGGTTTTCCCGCCGATGAGAGGACTAAGGCGGAAACAGGCGAGAAAATACTCCATATCGTTATAGAAAAATATTAAACG
Organism: uncultured Oscillospiraceae bacterium; assembly: GCA_964649425.1. Lineage (GTDB taxonomy): Bacteria > Bacillota > Clostridia > Oscillospirales > Oscillospiraceae > Limivicinus. The sequence goes on along the minus strand of CAZYTE010000146.1, from coordinate 2,253 downwards.
GGAGAAAAGGGCAAAATGAAGAGAGACATACAGGAGATTTTGATCTCGGAAGAAGAACTGAGGAATGCAGTCATTGAAGTGGGTGCGCGCATCTCAAAGGATTTTGAGGACATGGATCCCATCTTTATCGGTGTGCTGAAGGGCAGCTTTATTTTTATGGCAGACCTGATGCGCAGCGTGAACACCAAGTGTTCGGTTGATTTTATGGCGGTTTCCTCTTACAGCGGCACATCTTCCACCGGTGCTGTTAAGATCACCAAGGATTTGAATGAGGACATTGAGGGCAGACACATCATTATAGTTGAGGATATTCTTGACTCCGGCGTTACTCTGAAGTATCTGACGAACTATCTGCAGGTGAGAAAGCCCGCTTCCATCAGCATCGTTACCCTGATGGATAAGCCGGCCCGCCGCAAGACGGATGTCTATGCTGATTACTCCTGTTTTGAAGTTCCCGACGCTTTCGTTGTGGGCTACGGACTTGATTATAACGAGCGTTACCGCAACCTGCCGTATATCGGCGTGCTTAAACCTGAAATTTATTCCTAAGGAAGTGACAGACATTTGAAACCCGACCGCAAGAGATCACGAGATCTAGGCTTCTATATTCTGCTCCTGGTCATTTTGGCTGCAACCATTTTCATCATGACCAAGGACACCAGTGTCAATGAGCTGGACAGCTATTCAGATCTGATCGACCTGTTCCGGCAGGAAAAGGTCCAGTCCTTTACCACTGAGGGCAACACCATCATCATGCAGATAAGAACCGGTGATGAGGTGCAGCCGCTGGAGGAGAAGACCTATGATATGTACAGCTTCTCTGTTTTCTATGAGGACTTCCATGATCTGATCTGGGAGCAGTATGAAAGCGGAGTGCTGGAGAATTATGAATATGATGAGGGCTTTGTGGTTCCCTGGTGGGCCAGCTTCCTGCCCTATCTGCTTATCATGGGCGGCGCGATGCTGCTGTGGTATGTGATGATGAACAAGGCAGGCGGCGGCGGAGCCGGCGGTGTTGCCAAGTTCAGCAAGGCCCGCACCCGTCTGGGCAGTGACGAGAAGAACAAGAAAACCTTCAAGGATGTTGCCGGCTGCGACGAGGAGAAGGAAGAACTGGCGGAAATCGTCGACTTCCTCAAGGACCCCAAGGCCTATACCGCCATGGGTGCCCGTATCCCCACCGGCGTTTTGCTGGTAGGCCCTCCGGGTACAGGTAAGACCCTGCTTGCAAAGGCTGTTGCGGGTGAGGCGGGAGTTCAGTTTCTGTCTATTTCCGGCTCTGACTTTGTCGAGCTGTATGTTGGTGTAGGCGCAGGCCGTGTCCGCGACCTGTTCGAGCAGGCCAAGAAGGTTGCTCCCGCCATTATCTTCATCGACGAGATAGACGCTGTTGGCCGTCAGAGAGGCAGCGGTCTCGGCGGCGGACATGACGAGCGTGAGCAGACTCTCAACCAGCTGCTGGTTGAAATGGATGGCTTCGGCAGCAACGAGGGCGTCATCGTTATGGCAGCTACCAACCGCGCGGACATTCTGGATAATGCTCTGCTGCGTCCCGGCCGTTTTGACCGTCAGGTATATGTTGGCCTGCCCGACATCAAGGGCAGAGAGGCCATTTTGAAGATCCACTCCAGAGGCAAGCAGCTGGGCGACGATGTTGACCTCAACTCCATTGCCAAGGGTACTCCCGGCTTCTCCGGCGCTGACCTTGAGAATCTGATGAATGAGGCAGCTCTGCTGGCAGTGCGCCGCAAGCACCGCTTCATCACCATGGAGGATGTGGACGAGGCTATTCTGAAGGTTCAGATGGGCCCCGAGAAGAAGAGCCGCAAGATGAGCGAAAAGGCCAGAAAGCTGACCGCCTACCATGAGGCAGGCCACGCAGTTACCGGCCGCTTCCTGAAAAACGTGGACCCCGTCCACTACATCACCATCGTCCCCAGAGGCCACGCAGGCGGCTTTACCCTGTTCAGACCTCAGGAGGATCTGGAAAATTTCAAGTCCAGGGCTGAGATGTTTGAAAACATCGTTATGGCTCTGGGCGGCAGAGTAGCAGAGAAGCTGTTCCTTGATGACATCTCCACCGGCGCCTCCGGCGATATCCAGCAGGCAAGCTCTATTGCCCGGGATATGGTCATGCGCTACGGTATGAGCGAGCGTCTGGGACCCATCTCCTACGACAGCTCCGGCCACAGCATCTTTATCGGCCGTGACTTCGGCCAGACCAAGAGCTATTCCGAGGAGACCGCCGCTCTC
>CAZYTE010000145.1:0-3778 GCA_964649425.1 uncultured Oscillospiraceae bacterium | reverse complement strand
CCTCCAGCTTTGCGGCTTCTTCGTCAAAGACCTTGATAAACTCGTTGCCGATGATTTTGCGCTTCTTCTCAGGCTCAGCTACGCCTGCCAGCAGATCAAGGAAACGGTCGGTAGCGTCAACATAGACAAGATTTGCATCCAGCTGCTTGCCGAAAACCTCGACAACCTGCTCGCTCTCGCCCTTGCGCATGAGACCGTGGTTTACATGGACACAGGTCAGCTGCTTGCCCACCGCTTTGATCAGCAGGGCGGCAACAACACTGGAGTCGACACCGCCGGACAGAGCCAGAAGAACCTTCTTGTCACCAACCTGAGCGCGGACAGCGGATACCTGTTCAGCGATAAAAGCCTCCGCAAGCTCGGGAGTGGTGATACGGGTCATGGATTCGGGACGAAGATTATTCATATATATCCCTCCAATAAAAGATTCAAAAATTTTTACAGCTTATTATACTCTCATTGTTTTTTACATGCAAGAAAAAACGAATCAAAATCGCACTATTTATAGGTGACTATGGGGCATCTCTTGTGCTGAGAGCGCTGATGGTAGCGATCGATAATGCTTCTGTCCAGACAACTTGCCTGCCCGGTCAGCAGGTAGCCGTCAATGGCCTTGTAGGTGACGCCCATATCTTCCTCATCGGTCTGACCCTCATAGAGTCCGGCAGAGGGGGCCTTTTCAATTACACAGCGGGGGGCCTCCAGAAACTCCAGAAACTCCAGAACTTCCGTGGCAGTCAGGTCGGAGATGGGATTAAAGTCACAAGCGCCGTCACCCCATTTGGTGAAGTAACCCATGTGCAGCTCACTGCGGTTGCCTGTGCCGGCCACAAGCCTGCTTTCACTGGCGGCGATGGCATAAAGCGTGGTCATCCTCAGCCGGGGAGCGATGTTGACAAGGGCATCGCTATTCGGCTCAGTCACCTTTGAAAGCTCCCGGATCTCAGCTTCCCGCACAGGTGTCAGGTCGACGACCCGGGTCTCGATGCCGAACTTCTCAGCAACTTCGCGGGCATCCCGGCTGTCCTGCTCGTAATTTCTTTTTGAGGCACAGGGCATAATAATGCCCACGGTATTATCGCATGCGGCCTTGCAGAGAACGCTGACGAGGGCGCAGTCCTTGCCGCCGGAGTTGCCGTAGACAATGCCCTTAACTCCGCTGGAAGCCACCAGATTTCTTATGAACTCAACGCGGCCTTCAAATTCATCCTTATAATCTCTCATAATCATGCCTCCTGTTTATATAAGGGGTCGTTCCACGGAAAAGCGAAAGCGTAATTGCTGTAACCGCCGAACTGCTCCCGAAGCAGCTCATATCTGGGCACCAGTCCGCCATTGCGGGAGTATCGCCACTCATCATCCGTAGGGTCAAGGGTGCGGGTGTTTATTACACAGTCAGGGGCAAGCTCCTGCATTTTAGCTACCTGCTCATCGGGAATCGGGGTCAGGCAGCCTATCCACAGCCTCTCAAGCTGAGTCAGTCCGTAAAGAGGCGAGATGTCCGTCAGGTCAAAGAGGTAGCAGATATTTAGGTGCCTCAGCTTTGTGAGGCCGGAAAGCGCGCTGATATCATTGACCTTTGTGGTCTGGATTTCCAGATACTCAAGCTCGGTGCATTGGGCCAGCGGGCTGCAGTCGCTCCAATTGTCCATGGCCAGAATGGCTACCTCCAGCTTTGGCATATAGCGGACGAATTCGATGGTGTGCAGGTCGGGATTGTGGCCCAGATCCAGATATCTGACCTGGGTGCAGTACTTCAGCGGCTCGGTGTTTTCTATACTCATTATGCCGCCCACACCGGGGTTTGATGCCAAAATCATCTCAACATCGGTGCGCACGGTATAATTATCGGCAAACCAGATGCGCCATACTACTTTCGTGCCGGGATAGGCGTCCCGTATTTCTGCCATGGCTTCGTTGGAAACTCCGCAGGAGTCCATGTCAAGCAGTTCGAGGGCGGGCATATACTTCATTGCCTCAAAAACAGCGGCGCCCTCGTCCTCCACCTCAATATGATTCAGATCCAGAACCGTATCCGTGGTTCTGACAGTTTGGCCGTAAAGACTAAAAGCGTATTCAAAAACAACATCACTGCGGCACTGCTGCAGTATACCGATGTCAACGAGGGAAAGCTGTGGGCTCGTATCTTCATCCCCCAGATCAATGCTTTCCAGAGCACGCATTCCCGGCAGAATGGCAGCAAGTGATTCTATTGTAGCCGGGTCCAGTCCGTGAAGCTCAAGCCGAGTGTCGGAGCTTTTGAAATGAACTCCGGCCAAATCAATTGACGCCTCAAATTGTACAGAGGGATTCTCTCTGCAAAAGAGGGCAAACTCATCGGCGGAGAGAGTTTCCTCAAAGCAGACGGACTTCAGCTCCGGAAGTTGGGACAAAACCGTAGCGATTTCAGGATAATCCTCGCTCCTGGAAGCGCTGAGCGTCAGGCTTTCGGTGTCCATGCTTAGGGCGCTGCCGTTGGGAAGCGTTATGGTCGGTTCGGCAGGCACGGGAGAAGCGGGGGGTTCTGCCGCTTCGCTGCCGCATCCGCACAGCAGAGCACAGGAGATTATCGTCGTAATGACAAACTTGATTCTCATATTAATCCTCAAAAGAATTCAGCCGCCGCAGCTGCGGCGGCTGAAGAAGTATCATCAGTAAAGAGGGTCGTTGTAGTAGTAGGAGTAAGCATCAACACCAAGGTGGTATTCAAACTGATCCCTGAGCAACTCATATCTGGGCACAGCCTGCAGACCGGTCTGAACGGTTATGTAACGCCAACCGCCTTCAGTGGGGTCGAGAGTACTGGTGTTGATCTCGCAGTCGGGAACGCGCCGGCGCATCTCGTCCACCTGTGAGCCGGGGATGGGAGTCAGGCAGCCGATCCACAGTCTCTCCAGCTGAGTCATTTCGTAAAGGGGAGTGATATCGGTAAGAGCAACGCAGTAGGCAATGTTCAGATGCTTCAGATTTTTGAGTCCGGAAATGGGGCGGAGGTCATTGAGACAAGAGGTCTGAAGCTCTGCGTACTCAAGATTGGGGCAATTGGAAAGAGGCTCTATATCAGACCAATTGCTCATTGCCAGCACAGCAACCTCCAGCTTGGGCATATAAGCTACAAAGCTGATGTCACTGAGCCAGGAGTTGTGGCCAACATCCAGATACTTGACTTCGGTGCAGTACTTGAGGGACTGGGTGTTTTCTGCGGTCAGCTCACCGCCCATGCCCGGGTTGGAGGCCAGAATCTTTTCAACATCGGTGCGCACACTGTAACGCTCACCAAACCAAATGCGCCAGACAACCTTTGTGTCGGGCAGGGAATCTCTGATCTCAGCCATTGCCTCGTCGGAGACACCGCAGCTGTCCATGTCCAGATACTCAAGCTTGTTCATGCAGCCGGCGATCTTCTTGACAAGAGCTCCGTTATCCTCGATCGCAATGTGGTTGAGGTCAAGGGAGGTTTCATCCAGCGTCAGCTCCATTCCGTAGAGACTGAAGCTGAAATCCATTTTGGCCTCAGGACAGGCGGCCTTGACGGCGGAGATGTCATCCCATGTGAGGTCATCTCTCTCGCTGCCGAAACTCACCTGCTGTACGCCGGTCATCAAGGGCAGCCAGGGGAGGAGCTCCTGAACCTGAGCGGAGCCGGCACTGCTAAGGTCAATTTCAGTGACCTCAGGAGAGATGCTGATGCCTGCGGCGCTGGCCTTGTATTCCATCACGATCTGGGGATAGCTGGTGCTAAATTCAATAAGCTTTTCTGCACTCAGACCATCAGGCA
>CAZYTE010000144.1:0-3852 GCA_964649425.1 uncultured Oscillospiraceae bacterium | reverse complement strand
GGATGTTATGAAGGAGCTTGCAAGGGGCGGCATGACCATGGTGGTCGTTACCCATGAGATGGGCTTTGCCCGCGAGGTGGGCAACAGAGTTCTGTTCATGGCTGACGGAATGCTTATCGAGCAGGGAAGTCCCGACGATATATTCAACCATCCACAGAGCGAGCGCTTGAAAGACTTTTTATCCAAGGTGCTGTAACTATGAGTGAACTTAAAACAAATGCCATAGAGTCGATTGACTCTATGGCAAAGCTTTATACCGATATATCAGATAAGATCTGGGAACAGCCCGAGCTGTCCCTCAAGGAACACAAGGCTGCAGAGCTGTATATCGCCACCCTCCGTGAGCTGGGGTTTGAGCTTACAGAGAATCTGGGCGGTATCGAAACTGCATTCTGCGGCAAATACGGCAGGGGCAGGCCGATCATCGGTATTCTGGGTGAATTTGACGCTCTGGATGCCCTGAGCCAGAAAGCGGGCCTATGCCATGCAGAGGAAGCCAGCGAAGGCGGCAACGGCCATGGCTGCGGCCATAACCTCCTTGGCGCAGGCTCTCTGGCTGCGGCGGTTGCGGTGAAGAAATACCTGCAGGACAGCGGCAGGGAAGGCACTGTTATCTTCTATGGCTGCCCCGGTGAAGAAGGCTGCGCCAGCAAGGCGTTCCTGGCTCGTGAAAGAGTCTGGAAAGAGCTGGATGCTGCGCTGTGCTGGCACCCATCTGATGTCAATCAGGTGCGTACCGGAACCAATAACTCCAGTTTACAGGTTCTGTATAAGTTCAAGGGTGTGGCCGCCCATGCGGCAGGCGACCCTCACAACGGACGCAGTGCGCTGGATGCGGTGGAGCTGATGAACATCGGCGTCCAGTTTCTGCGTGAGCACATGCCCGATGACTGCCGCATCCACTATGCAATCACCGATGCAGGCGGCGTTTCTCCCAATGTGGTGCAGGCAAAGGCAGATGTGCTTTACATGGTAAGAGCCAACCGGGTTATCGACTCTGTGAAGCTGTTAAAGCGTGTTGACGACATTGCCAAAGGTGCGGCCCTCATGAGCGGTACCGAGTATGACCGTATTTTTATCGACGGTACTGCGGATATCCTGCCCAACTATGCGCTGGAGGAAGTCCTGTATAAGAATTTTAATCAGATTTCTCTGCCTGAATACAGTGCTTTTGACTGCTCCTTTGCCCAGAATCTGAGAGCAACTTATGAGCATGGTGTCCACGTGCCCGGAATTGGCGCAAAGTTTGACCGCTCCATTGCAAAGCAGGTGGACGAGCTGACCGGCAAGGGTAAAAAGGCCCTTAACGATTTTGTTATGCCCTTCTATTCCGGCACCGGCTTTATGCCCGGCAGCAGTGATGTGGGCGATGTCAGCTGGCTGACCCCCACCGCCCAGATCGAGACTGTTACCTGGCCTGCAGATATCCCCGGCCACTCCTGGCAGGTGGTATCCTGCGGCAAGAGTGAGATCGCCCACAAGGGTATGCTGCTTGCAGGCAAGGTTCTTGCGGCAGCAGCCATTGACCTGATTGATGATCCTGAGCTTTTGAAGGCTGCAAGGGCTGAGTTTGAGGAAAAGTCCAGAGGCGGCTATGTGTGCCCCATTGAGCCGGACGCTGTGCCAATTGTTCTCTAGGGAGGTATCCGATGTACTTTGATACCCATGCCCATTATGATGACAAGGCATTCAACGAGGATAGGGAAGATCTTTTGGCAGGTATGAGAGACGGCAGTGTAAGCCTGATCGTAAACCCGGGAATTGACCTTGAAAGCAGTAAAACTGCCGTCGCTTATGCTGAAAAATATGATTTTATGTTTGCGGCAGTAGGCTATCATCCCGAGGATATTGCAAAATACAGTGACGAGGACTATGCCGAAATATGTAAGCTGGCGGAGCATCCCAAGTGTGTGGCAATCGGTGAGATTGGCCTTGACTACTACTGGGACGATACCCACAAAGCAGAGCAGAAGACTATATTCAGAAAGCAGATCGAGCTTGCCCTGAAGCTGAATAAGCCGGTTATAATCCATGACCGGGAGGCCCATGGAGACAGCATGGAGATTGTGCTTGAATACCCTGAGCTGAGAGGGGTGTTCCACTGCTACTCCGGCAGTGCAGAGATGGCTAAAGAGCTTATAAAGCGCGGTTGGTATCTTGGCTTTGACGGGCCTGTGACCTATAAGAATGCCAGAAAGACCCTTGAGGTTCTGGAGATATGCCCTTTGGACAGAATACTTATTGAGACCGACAGCCCTTATATGAGTCCGGTTCCAAAAAGAGGCAAGCGCAATGACTCCAGAAATCTCAGCCATATAGCGGAGAAGATTGCTGAGATCAAAGGTGAAAGCCCCGAAAGTATTGCAAAAATCACACTGGAAAACGGTAAAAGACTATTTGGAATATAAAAAGACGGAAGCTTTGCTTCCGTCTTTTTTAGTATTAGCCCCAGCTGGCGTAGTAGTTGGAGTAGTCAGCGCCCTGGCTTGCCGGTTGGTAGGTGCCGTTAAGCTTGCTGATAACACGCTCATACTGCTCGCTGCCTTCTTCATAGGGAGTGGGGCAGTAGTTGTTGTAGTTGTCGGCCATGCGGGCGGCACCGTCAAGATTGCTGCTGACACAGCAGGGGATGGCAGTGAATCCATCAGTGGTGACAGTTCCGTCAATATCCCGCTTCAATGTGACCTGAACAATGGCGGTGTCAGGATCAGAGGGGCGGGTGCTGCCGCCAAAGCTCCAGTTGCCGAGGCTGTAAACAATAAGGCCGTCATTGTATTTTTCAATGGGCTGAAGGCAATGGGGATGGCTGCCGTAGATCAGGTCTGCGCCGGCATCAATACAGGCGTAGGCCAGCTTGGTCTGGTTCTCGTTGGGAGTGTAATAGAGCTCCTGACCCCAGTGGAACATACAGATGATATAATCGGCACCCTGTTCTTTAAGGGCCTTTACAGCAGCAACGGCATTGTCTGTTTTCCAATCGGGGCGCATGTCATTGCCTGCGGTGTAAATACCGAGCTTAATGCCATTGGGGGTTTCCACTATCTGATACTGATCCTCAACACCGTAGGGAATTCCCACTGCTTCAAGGGCCTCATAGGTACGCTGCGCGCCGGTTTCATTAAAGTCCATGATGTGGTTGTTTGCGGTGGTTACAAACTCAACACTGCCCTCAACAAGGATGTTGGCATAGGAAGGGGGCGCAAGGAAGGAGAACATCTGGGCAGAGTAGAGTGTGGTCTCTGAGAAGTTGCTCTCAAGGTTTGCCAGAGTGAACTCGTCATTTTCAAAATACTGGATCGTATTGGCAAAAGGATAGGAATAATCATCACCAACAACAAGAGGAAAGCCCACATTGCTGTTTTCAAAGTTTTTGGTTGCCCAGAGAGTACAGTCACCAACCATGGAAAGAGTAAAATACTCGGGCTCTGGCTCGGGGGTAGGCTCAGGTGTTACTTCGGGCGTGGAGGCCGGCGTGGAGGCAACCGCAATGCTTGCGCTGGGGGCAACAGTTTCCACAGGGGCAGGGCCCACCAGGAGAGCATCGGGATGGTCATATCTGAGCTTCAGGGTGAACGCGATACACAGAAGCAGAACCGCTAATATAATTGTTTTTAATACTTTTTTCATGGGGAAAACCTCTTATATCTGATAACTATGACATTATAAATAAAAACTTGCAATAAAGCAAGTATCTTGGTTAATTCTTCATAGTATTTAATATATGTAACAGAAACAAAAAAACCAGCTCAGGCTTAAAACCTGAGCTGGTAAATTATACATTTCCTTATTACAGGAGGCCGCCGATCTTAACAAAGATGGGAGCAAAGACCAGGGAAACAACGGTCATCAGCT
>CAZYTE010000143.1:0-3883 GCA_964649425.1 uncultured Oscillospiraceae bacterium | reverse complement strand
TATTGCGGACGAGCCCACCACCGCTCTTGACGTTACCATTCAGGCTCAGATCCTTGAGCTGATGATGGAGCTGCGTGAAAAGCTGGGCATGAGCATCATCATGATCACCCACGACCTGGGCGTTGTTGCTCAGCTGTGTGAGAAGATCGCCGTTATGTACGCCGGGCACATTGTGGAGTACGGCACTGCTGACGAGATTTTCTACAATCCCTCTCACGAATACACCAAGGGACTTATCAAGTCCATTCCCAGACTGGACGCTGAGACCCATGAGAGACTGGTTCCCATCGAGGGCCAGCCCATCGACCTTCTCAATCCTCCCGCAGGCTGCCCCTTTGCACCCCGCTGTGAAAAGTGCATGAAGGTCTGTCTGAACAAGATGCCCCCCAAGACCGAGCTGAGCGATACCCATTACAGCCACTGCTGGCTCAGACAGAAGGAAGAATTTGAAAAGGCAGGTGAGCAGTAATGAGCGAAGTGAAGAACCTTGTTGAAGTACAGCATCTTCAGCAGTACTTTCCTGCCGGCGGCTTCGGTAAGAACAAGAAGTTCGTTCAGGCTGTTGACGATGTCTCCTTTGCCATCCGCAAGGGCGAGACTCTGGGTCTGGTAGGCGAGTCCGGCTGCGGCAAGACCACCACCGGCCGCACCATTCTCCGCCTCCACGAGCCCACCGACGGCCGTATTATCTATGACGGCGAGATTATCTACGACAGCGGCAGGCACCCCCTGCAGAACGCAGACGGCAGCGTAGTTCTGGACGAAAACGGCAAGCCTGTTATGGGCAGGAAGACTGCTGTTGATATGCTGCCCTACCGCCGCAAGATGCAGATCGTTTTCCAGGACCCCTACGCAAGCCTTGACCCCCGCATGACCATCGGCGATATCGTAGGCGAGCCCATCGATATCCACAAGCTGGCAGCCAACCCCAATGAGCGCCACGAGCGTATTATCGACTTGCTTAACCGTGTGGGCCTCAACAGCGAGCACGCCAACCGCTACTCCCACGAGTTCTCCGGCGGTCAGCGTCAGCGCGTGGGCATTGCCCGCGCTCTGGCTGTGGACCCTGAGTTCATCGTCTGTGACGAGCCTGTCTCCGCTCTGGACGTTTCCATTCAGGCGCAGGTTGTAAATATGTTTGAGGACCTGCAGGCTTCCATGGGTCTGACCTATCTGTTCATCGCCCATGACCTGAGCATTGTCCGCCATATCTCCAACCGCATCGGCGTTATGTATCTGGGCAAGCTGGTTGAGCTGGCTGACAGCTACGAGCTTATCACTCATAATGTCCACCCCTATACCCGCAGCCTGATCTCCGCTATCCCTGTTGCAGACCCCAAGACTGCAAGAGCAACCAAGCGCATCGTACTGCAGGGCGATGTTCCCAGCCCCCTCAATCCCCCCAGCGGCTGCCGCTTCCGCACCCGCTGTCCTTATGCGGATGAATGCTGCGCCTGCAAGGTGCCTGAGCTGAAGGAAGTCAGCCCCGGCCACTGGGCAGCCTGCCACCATCTGGATAAGCTCAATTAATCTGTTATTCCTTATGCATTGGGCATAATGAATATATAAACTTAATTTGGAGGAAACAAAATGAAGAAGTTTCTCGCACTGACTCTGGTACTGTGCATGGCTCTTTCTCTCTGCGCTTGCGGCGGCTCTTCCGAGTCCACCACTACCACCGCTCCCGCAGGTGACAGCACTGCAGCAGTAGCTGAGCCCAAGAACCTGACTGTCCAGATCGGACCCAACCCCGAGACCCTGGACCCCGCACTGAACAGCGCTGTTGACGGCGGCAATATGCTGCTGCACCTGTTCGAAAACCTGCTCATCCTGGACGACAAGCTGGAGATCGCTCCCGGCCAGGCTGAGAGCTACACCGTCTCTGACGACGGTCTGGTTTGGACCTTCACCATGCGTGACGGTCTGAAGTGGTCCGACGGCACCGAGCTGAACGCTAAGGACTACGAGTACAGCTACAAGCGTATCGTTGACCCCGCACTGGCTGCTCCCTACGGTGAGACCGTTATGGGCATGGTCGAAGGCTATGATGAGGTTGTCGCTACCGGCGACACCGACAAGCTGGCTGTTGTTGCTTCTGAAGACGGCAAGACCCTGACCATCACCCTGTCCTACCCCTGCGTATACTTCGACAAGCTGCTGGCTTTTGCTTCTCTGTCTCCTGTTCAGAAGGCTACCGTTGAGGCAAACGGCGATGCTTGGGCAACCAGCCCCGAGACCTATGTCTGCAACGGCCCCTTCATGATCACCGAGTGGACTCCCGGCGAGCGTATCGTTGTCTCCAAGAACCCCAACTATGTTGGCGGCTGGGATAGCTCCCGCATCGTTCTGGACACCATCACCTTCCTGCTCCTTGAGGACTCCTCTGCTTCCTACGCAGCTTACAACAGCGGCGAGGCTCTCATGATCAAGGACGTTCCCACCGAGGAGATCCCCAGCCTCACCAGATCTGAGGACGGCGGCGACTTCTACGTTGCTCCCATTCTGGGCACCTACTACCTGAACATGAACCTGAATCTGGAAGTATTCCAGGATGTCAATGTTCGCAAGGCTCTGTCTCTGGCAATCGACCGTGACTATGTTGCTAATGTAATCATGCAGGGCACCTACGCTCCCGCTTACAACTTCCTCGGTCAGTATATCGACGATGCTGATGGCGCAGGCAAGTTCCTTGAGAACTCTATCGCTGCTAACGGCGGCAACACCTACATCAGCGAGGATTACGAGGCTAACCTGGCTGAGGCCAAGGCTGCTCTGGCAGAGGCCGGCTACCCCAACGGCGAAGGCTTCCCCGTTATCACTTACTCCACCAATGACTCCGGTTACCACGTAGCAGTTGCAGAGTACCTGCAGTCTGTTTACAAGGAAGAGCTGGGTATCACCATGAACATCGACAAGCTCGAGTGGGCTTCCTTCACTCCCGCTCGTCGTGCAGGCGAGTACGAGATGGCTCGTAACGGCTGGTCCATGGACTACAACGATGCTTCCAACCTGATCGAGCTGCTGTACTCCACCAACGGCAACAACGACGGTAAGTACAACAACCCCGAGTTTGACGCAGCTATCGACGCTTCCAAGACCGCTGATCTGGATGAGCACTTCAAGGCTCTCCACGAGGCTGAGAAGATCTCCGCTGAGGACTATGCAATCATTCCTGTTGCATACTACACCGACTTCTGGATGCAGAGCCCCAATGCTACCGGCATTTGGCATGCACCTGTAGGCTACTGGTACTTCGTATACGCAGACGTCGCAGCATAATTAAAAACAATGTTTTCTCCCCGAAGCGAAAGCTTCGGGGAGTTTTTTAGTAAAAATCTATTGACTTCAAAAGATTTAGGTGTTATCATACACCAGTATGCGCCCGCAGACTCAGCATTGGGGTCATGCCGCCGACGCGGTAGCCTTTCCGCCCATCGCTTAGCTGTAGGGTATAGATTATTTAAGAAAGGGGTATCATTAAAATGATCACCAAGGAAGTAAAGACTAACGTTATCAATGAGAACAGAACCCACGAGACCGACACCGGCTCCCCCGAGGTTCAGATCGCAATCCTCACCCAGCGTATCCGTGAGCTGACCGCTCACCTGAAGGTTCACCCCAAGGATGACCACAGCCGTCTGGGCATGTACAAGATGGTCGGTAAGCGCCGCCGTCTGCTGGACTACCTGGCAAAGAAGGATATCGAGCGTTACCGCGCTATCATTGCTAAGCTGAACATCCGTAAGTAATTGCAGCTCAGCTCTACTGAGGTTTATGAAGGTTTTTAGGGAGACAATTGAATAATTGTCTCCCTATACTTTTTTAACCCTCTCAGTCTGCTTCGCAGAAAGCTATCCAAAAGGGATAGCAAAGTCTTGCCTCT
>CAZYTE010000142.1:0-3961 GCA_964649425.1 uncultured Oscillospiraceae bacterium | reverse complement strand
ACTCCGTGTCCGGCTCGGAGGGGTTGAAGCCGTCGTAGGCCACCACGATCACATGGAAGTCCTTTGCAAGCCGCTGCGCCACAGGCAGTACGCCTTTATAGCAGACACCGCCGCCGTGGAGCATGACCATCAGCGTTTCATTTTCTTGTCCAAATTCAAAGTATTTCATGCGGCTTTTTCCTCCTGCTTCTGGGGATGGAAGGTTTTGAAGATCAACCCTGCAAACAGGGCACACAATGCACCGCCCACAGCCAGAAGGAGGAGCGACTTGCATTCTCCCACGGAATATCCCCCGCGCAGCGCCGCAAACAGCGCATTCAGTCCAACGAATATACCGCCAAGACCGCCCCAAGTCAGAGCACCGAAGCCGCGATACAGCCGCTTCTTCGGAAGAATCCGGTCAAGCCTCAAGATTCGCTCACTGATCAGCTCTGCGATTCCTACCACCATAGCAACAGCCGGGAGAATGCCGACCACCAAGCTGATCAACACCAGCGATATCCCCATAACTTCTGGCCGCTTCACAAAGCACTGGATCAGGCAAACCAGATACATGATCCAGCCCACATTGCCTGAAACATCATACGCCCACCAGCGGGTATCGGATATTTGGGTTTCATAAATAGTGTCTCTTTTCATTTGTCTTAGGACTCCTCCCATTTGGAACCTTTCTTCACCACATGGAAATCGCAGCAATCTCCACCGGTGGCCAAAGTTTGTGTTCGGTAAAGGATCGCACCCATCATATCGACGGAAATATAGTCCATTTGACACATATAGGGGATTAACTCCGGGTGGCCGTATTTTCTGCCAAGGGTGCAAAGACCGCATTTACGATATGTGCAGAAATATTCGGTTTCGTCTCTTCCCGGAGCATAGTCGGTGTGCCAGTTATACTCGCTGTCAGAGATGGCATTGGCAGTCTTGAAGGATACCACTTTTTTCTGCTGCTTTTCGGCAACGAATGGATCTTTAGCACCGAATGCCTTTTTGAATAGGGGCGATTTCATCGTATCCGTAATCATCCGGGAGAACATTCCTTCATCCATTTTGCCTTCGCAAGCCTCATAGGCGGCCAGCCAGATAACGCCTCCGGCGAGACAAATTCGCAGAGGATTTTTTGTAATGCGGCCAATGTCGTCCACTTCGGAACGAATCTTACGGTATTGTTTTTTGAACTTAGCTTTGAGAGATGGCATATCCCATTCCGGAAGCTCTGCAGCAAGGAATTTAAGAATCGTTCCATTCATGGCTGCCCACATAAGTTTTTCACAAATGGTATTATTCATCGATGTTCCCCCTTTTAGAATGTTAGCGGCGTCTAACTCATAGTTATATTGTAGCAACTCCTCTCAAAAAGTCAATCATACTATTATCTACAAAGAATCAAAAATTGAGACCTTGTCGGCAGTATTTGCCACCGGCATTTCTTGGAAAGCCTCCCACAGAAAAATGCACCCCACCCAGCGTGAGATGCACCCCATCTATTAAACCTGTTCATTATTCCCAAACAAAGCTCAGTCTTTTGGACTGGGCTTTTTTGTTTGACGCGAATATCCGCTTCGCTCAACTTTATTGAGAGGGAATATCAATCCCCTCTCAAGCTCACCCCATAACGAAACAGAGCTCAGTCCAACAGGACCGGGCTTTTGTTTTTTGCGTCAGGAATCCAATACCCTTTCAAGCACTCCCTATCTTAATAATTCTTTTCTTCCTTTCTGCAACGGCCACTCCTACAAGGATTTTCTGCCCCGCATCATGTGCCTCAATTTTTTGTAAGCAAACTTGCAATTGAAAAGATTTAAAAGCGGAATGATGGACAAAATGGACAGGAAATATGCGTTTTTCCTCTTACAAACAGCTCAAGAACAAAAAATAACCCGGACAGAAGTCCGGGTTATTCTGATTTACGATTACTGCTTCCTGGTCAGCAGACCGCTCTTGACCACAAGGCCAAGGCAGGCTACCAGCGCAACCAGCGCGATAACCAGCATTACAACTGCAGTGCTGCCGTCATCCTCAGATTCGCTTGCGGAAGTGTTATCCGCATTGCTGCTGGAGGGAGTGCCTACGCGGTCAGCAGTTCCGCTGCTGTTGGAATTCTGATTTACAGTATTGCTGCCGGTGGGGCCTGCGTCAATTACCAGCTGGCCGCTGGAAGTAGTAGCACCATTGACCGCAGCGCTGCTGGAGGTTCCGGAATAGCTGACTTCAACGGGAGTTGAGAATATCTTGGTGCCTGTCTGTCCATCCTTGGTGCCCCAGACTGCAACATAGTAGAAGGTGCTGCCTTCCTTCTCGGGAGGCTGGTACTGGGCAGAGATCGCGCCGGCAATGGGAGTGCCGCTGGTGGTGGAATTGGTGGCGCTTGCATACCACTGGTAATTCAGGGTGGAATCATCGGTGGTGGTAGCAGTCACAGACAGGCTGGTGACCTGACCGGAAACCATAGTTGCTCCCTTGGGCTGGGAAGTAATGGTGGGCAGCACGGGCTGTGCGTTGTTGGCAGTGGTGTTGCTTGCCTGAGCGGTGGTGCCGGCAGGATCATTCGTGGTGGAAGTTGCGCCGGAAACGGTTATTTTAGCGCCACTGGTATAAACGGGGCCGCCGGTGCCCTCAAACTTACACTCAACATACCAGCCGTTAAGGCTTTCAGGAATATTGCCCAGCGTCAGAGTATCAGTATCAGTGCCATCTACCCACAGACCGCTGAACTTGTTGGGTGCGGCAGTGGCATTAATGGTGTTGCTGGCATCGGGGCTCACAAGTCTCCACACAAAACCGGTGGCATTGTCAGCTCTGGCAACAAAGGAGGCTGCTCCACCCTTTTCAACAGTTTCGCTGGTGGGGTTCTTGGTAACGGCTACATTGCCGCCGGTGGTGCCGCCTACAACCACAACGCTGCCGCTGGTGGTAGTGCCGGTGGTGGTGCCGGTAGTTGTGGAGCTGTCGGAGCCGCCTACAATGATGACCCCATCGGCAAATGCATTCACAGAGAGGAACGCAAAGGACAGGCACATTGCCAGGCAAAGCGCCAGAAGCACCCTGGGTAACTTTGCAGCATAAATCTTTTCACTCATATCTTTTCCTCCTTGATTCTGCATATTATCCCTATGTTCTACATTATATTTTTGAATAATTATATTGTCAATAATAAACTGGCATTTTCAGTATATTGTGCTATACTTAAAAATACTTAAGACAGGCGAATATTGTCAAGGAGGAAATAAAATGAGCATCAAAAACGAAGCAAAAATCAAAAATCCGCTGATTGTTGCGATCCGCGAGCAGTTGGAGCACAGGGCGCTGTGGATGTACCTGCTCTGCGATGAGGCAAAGAAAAAGGGCCTTGACTCCGAGGACTATGCCCCCGAGGCCATTAAGCGCTGCGGCTTGTATCAGGGTGCAAACCTGAGGAAGAAGGCAGGCGGCGGGGAATCTCTCAAAGGCCTGAAGAAGACTCTCTTTACCAAGCCTGCCCAGTGGGTATTTGAGATGGACATCAAGCGCTGCACCGATGATAATCTGGATATCGATTTCCACTACTGCCCCCTTGTAAAGGCATGGCAGAAGCAGGGCTGCAGTGACGAGGAGATTGCCGTCCTCTGTGACCATGCCATGTGCGGTGACCGTGGTATTGCCGAAAGCTTCGGCTGCAAACTGGAGCTGCCCGCCACCATCGCCAAGGGTGACGATGTGTGTAAGATCCGCTTCGTCCGCTGCAAGGACTGCGGCAAGTGCGATAAAGAGTAATTTAAATTAAAGGCCCCCTCTGGCGAGTGGGCTTGGCGGACGGGCAATGCCCGCCCCTACGGTGTTGACGGCAGTGCATACGATCGTGTAGGGGCTGGCGCCCTTGCCAGCCCGTTTTGACAATCCCTCAGTCGGCTTCGCCGACAGCTCCCTTTACACAAGGGAGCCTTTAACCAAAAAAAGGAAGGGTTTAGGCGCACTGAGACAA
>CAZYTE010000141.1:0-4105 GCA_964649425.1 uncultured Oscillospiraceae bacterium | reverse complement strand
TCGCAATATCACGCTTTTGCGAAAAATGCGGAGATTGAAGCGGTCAAAAAAGTCTTATCAGACTTTTTTGACAAGCTGAAGAGAGCTTCCTTTTGGAAGCTCTCTCTTTCTTTTAATTAAATGGATTATCCGGACTTCCGAAGCTGTCAAAGCGCTCATCAGGCACAGGAGCGCCATCAGGCATATGCATGCCACCGGAAACATTCTCGCTGGTAAAGACACGGTTGCGTTTACGGGAATCGTCAACAAGCTGTGAAAGTATGTCTTTTACCTTTTTAGATTCTTTGACATTATGTATGTCAAAATTCTTCTGGGTGACATCAGAGCTGTTGCAGTGTACAGTGCCGGTGCCTATGATTTTTTGCCAAAGGCTGCGTTTTAAAGTTACATCAGTTATGCGGTAAAGGCGGACTTCGTCCTCTGTACTGTTAAAAAAGCCTGCATTGATATAAAGCTTATCCTCATCAAGGCTGTATTTGGTGAATGTCCAGGGCAGACCGAGAAAGTTTCTCTTTCGATCCTGCCACAGGAAGACAGCATCCGGAAGCTTATTGGATTTAGCCATAATATCCTCCTTTTGGATAACAAAAAAATTATTTCATTCTGAGAATTGAAGAGATCATAAGGTATGCGCCGGATACAAGAAGAAATATGCCCAGCATGCTCTTAATGTTAGCGGATGCGAGACCAATAAGGCCTCCGCCGATTACGCAGACTATAAAGTAAAAGATTCTCTGTTTATTCATTTTATCCTCCAAAGTATGTTGTTAATCTTTTTTTATTAAAAGAGCCACCGACTCGATATGGGCGGTTCTGGGGAACATATCAACAGCTGTAACTTCTTTAAGCTCATAACCATAAGCGTTGAAGCGGAGTATATCCCTTGAAAGAGTTGCGCAATCACAGGAGACATAAACGACCCTCTCCGGTGCCATGGAAGCTACTGCATCAATTGCAGCCTCATCCATACCTTTTCGCGGGGGATCAACAAGCACAACTTCCGGCTTGAGCTGCCTTTGTGCCAAATCTGCAGCAGCCTTGCCGGCATCCGCACAGATAAACTCAACATTATTAAAGCCGTTATATGCCGCATTTTTTCTGGCATTTTCGACAGCCTCCGGAACAATTTCGCAGCCGATGACATGCTCTGCATTTTTAGCCAGACACAGACTGATTGTACCTGCGCCGCAGTAAAGATCAAATGCAAGCTGAGGACTATTTTCAGACGCATACAGCATTGCCCGCTCATAGAGCTTTTCAGCCTGAGGCGGATTGATCTGGAAGAAAGCCTGGGGGGCGATCTCATAACGGATAGAGCAGAGCGTATCCTCAATAGTTTCCCTACCCCAGAGCGTATAGAAATCTCCGGCAAGGACAGTGTTGCCGCGGCTTTTGTTTACATTGAGGACAATTCCGGTCAGTTCGGGGCATTTGCAGCGCAGATACTCAACTAATTCCTGCGTTTTTGATCCAAATCCGCCTGCTGCAATAATGCATCCAACCGCGCCATTAAGATGATAAGCCTGCCTGCAGAAAATGTGTCGGACAAGGCCTCTGCCGGTTTCCTCGTTGTAGCAGGATATTCTGTGCTTGTCCATGAAGTCTGTAATCGCTTTTGCAAATCTGCAGCTGAGCTCAGTTTGAATATGGCAGCTGTCAATTGCGATCAAATCATGGCTGCGTTGGCGGTAAAAGCCAAAAGCAGGGCGGCTGTCCAGCTCATTCACGGCAAAAATAGCCTTATTACGGTAATGAGAAATGCTGTCACTGCCTATGATTTCCTTTGCCACAACAGTCTGCTTGCCGATCCTTGAAAGCGCATTGTTTACCTTTTCAAGCTTAAATCTGAGTTCTTCTGCATAACTCATGTGCCTGCAATTGCAGCCACCACATCTTCCGAAATACGGACAGCTTGATTCGATTCGCTCTGAAGAAGCTTCAAGAAGATTTATCGCCTTGCCGAAAACCGCACTTGAGCTGATTTTCAGTATTTTGATTTCCCAAAGCTCTCCAATAATTGTGTTTGGGACAAATACAGCTCTCTCCTCAACATGGCACACACCCATTGCCTCGGAATTGTAGCCCTCGACTCTGGCAGTATATATTCTGTTTCTAATTAAATCGCTCATGGCAATATTCTATCATATACATCCAAAGAATAAAAGCGTTTAATTCTTTTATTGCATAAAAAAAATAAAGACTCACATAATATCAGTGCCAAAAGCAAGGAGGATAATTATGAAGAAATATTTCGCATATTTACTGTCTGTTCTGGTACTGAGTGTTGCGCTGTGCGGCTGCGGCAGAAACAATGCTAATGACAGCACCGTTGTAAACACCCCCGTAGTCACCCCCATGATTACTCTTGACCCAAGCCCCAGCATGATTCCCGATATGAACAATGGCGAAGTGAAGGATGAAGACGGCATCATTGAAGACAAGGATACCGGAAATAGTAACAGCACAGGCGCAACTTCCACTCCCGCCCCCACAACTACAGTAAATCCTTAATTTGTTTTGCCGCAGGCAGATTTGTGCCTGCGGCATTTGCTATTGATTTCCCATGATTTTGGCGGTATTATTGAGTAAAAATTCAGCAAGGAGAATCATTATGAGTTACATACCTACACCTGAGCAGGCAGAGGAGCTTATTAGGAGATACAACAAGGAAGCTTTCCACATTCAGCACGCAGAAACCGTCTCCAAGGTAATGGGGGAATTTGCAAAAGAGTATGACCCCGAAAATGTAGATTTCTGGCGCAGCGTTGGTATGCTCCATGATATTGATTTCGAGCTTTATCCCGAGCAGCACTGTGTAAAAGCAAATGAGATGCTGCATGAACTTGAAATCGATGAAGAAATGATCCATGCGGTTATCTGTCACGGCTACGGAATCTGCATTGATGTTGAGCCTGTCAAGTATATGGAAAAAGTCCTCTTTGCCGTAGACGAGCTTACCGGCCTCATCGGTGCGGCAGCTCTTATGCGCCCCACCGGAATTTCCGATATGGAAACAAAGTCAGTAGTCAAAAAATTTAAGGACAAGAAATTTGCCGCAGGCTGCTCCAGGGATGTAATTCAGCGTGGTGCTGATATGCTTGGCATGGATCTTAAAGAACTTATTGAAAAAACTTTGAATGCAATGAGAGCTTAATGATAAATATTTTTCATTCAAAAATTCCTGATTGCCTTGATGAAAACATAATTCCATCACTGTCTAATTACAGGCAAAAAAGGCTTGAGAGCATTACCAATGAAGCGGCCAGACGAGAGAGCATTTGCGCGGAGCTTCTGCTTGAAAAAGCGGTTTATCCACGCTTCCACAGACCTCTGCCCATACTGACAGGAGAGAACGGCAAACCTTTCTTCCCGGGCAGCGAGCTTCATTTCAGCCTGTCTCACTCAGGTGGATGGCTTGCTTGCGCAGTTTATGACAAACCTTTGGGTTTGGATATTCAGGTGCTGAAAAAATGTGATATCAGAGTTGTTAATAGATTTTTCACAAAAGATGAGTTCGACTATATCAAGTCTTGCTCAGATCCTGATGCCGCATTCATTGAAGTATGGACAAAGAAGGAAAGCCGCGTCAAAGCGTCAGGCTGCGGGATAAAGCAGGGTTTATCCGCTTTCTCGGTGTTTGACAAGCCGGATGAATACTCATATTTTGTTGTTGAGAACATTCATTTTGCTCTTTGTGTACCCGGCGAAAAAACGCATAAAGTAAATATAATTGAAACAAAGCTGTTGTAATATGCAACAGCTTTGTTTCTTGACTGCATTTATCAATAAAGGTATAATATAATGATAAAATAAAGAGGTAAAAGCTATGGCGCAGCAAAAAACAAATGTCATGCGGCTGCTTGAACAAAAGAAGATTTCTTATACAGCTCATGAGTATCCCCATGGTGATGAAGCCGTGGATGGTGTCACTGTTGCTGCCATTCTTGGCCAGGCACCAGAGCAGGTTTTTAAAACACTTGTTGCAAGAGGAGCCAGCAAAAAGATCCTTATATTTGTGATACCGGTTGCACTTTCTCTGGATTTGAAAAACATGTCTCCTCCTTAATAAAAATAAAACTACTAGTTAAGTAGTCCTATTTTGTTC
>CAZYTE010000140.1:0-4157 GCA_964649425.1 uncultured Oscillospiraceae bacterium | reverse complement strand
AACTAATCATTATTGTGAAAACGAGATAACTAAGTTTCAAAGCGTTCATACTTCATTTCGCAGGTGCTTTAGCTTTTTTGTGGGTTTTACAGGAAAACATACTTTTTCAGGCGGAGGATAACTTCTTCAACCTGGCTCGTGGGCAGGGACAGGTTCATGCGGATGGTGTTTTCCATCATAAAAGGCTCACCGTCCTGCCAGATAACACCCTTACGGACGCCTCTGTGCTGCAGCTCGTGGATGCTGACATTATTATTCTCGCACCATTTGCTGCAGTCCATATAAATCATATAGGTACCCTGGGGGCGCATGAAACGGATACCGGGAACGGTGTTGAGATAATCAGTCATTATTTCCATGTTTTTGTCGATAACCTGACACACTTCGTTTGCCCAGACCTCGCCGTCAGCGCTGAAGCCGCCGATGAGCGCGTGCATGGACAGGACATTGGGCATGTTGTAGTGGCTCATCAGGGCCAGATGGCGCATACGGTTGCGCAGCATGTTGTTATAGATAATGTGGTAGGAGCCTACCAGACCTGCCAGACTGAAGGTCTTGCTGGGGGCATACAGGGCGATGGTGCGCTGCTTTGCGTCCTCGGAGATGGACTGGGTGGGGATGTGCTTATAACCGGGCATGACCAGATCGGACCAGATCTCATCGGAGATTACCAGACAGTCATTGGCGGCATAGACCTCCATGGCCTTTTCGATCTCCCAGCGCTCCCAGACTCTGCCGCTGGGATTGTGGGGAGAGCAGAAAATCGCCAGATGGATGTTGTGCTGCTTGAGCTTCTTGTCCATGTCCTCATAGTCCATGCGCCAGATGCCGTTTTCATCCATTTTCAGATAAGAATGGACGAGGGGTCTGCCCAGCTTGTCCAGAGTCTTGGTAAAGCCCACATAGGTGGGGGCATGGACAAGTACCTTTTCGGCAGGGCCGGTGAAGCACTGAACAGCGGTGCTGACGCCGCCGAGGACACTGTTTTCATAGCCGATACACTCGCTGTCGCTTATCTCAACACCGTTTCTGCGCTTCTGCCAGGAAATGATGCTGTCATAGTATTCGTCAGACAGGGTGAAATAGCCCATGCTGTGGAAATGCAGTCTCTTCTCAAGGGCGGAAATAACAGGGGGAGCCAGAACGAAGCTCATGTCCGCGACCCACATGGGAATGGGGGTAAAGCCCGCTTCTACTTTTACTTCGGGATAGGGGATGGTGTTGGCAGCAGTGGCATCCTTGCCGCTGCGGTCAAGGATGGTGGTAAAGTCGTAAGTCATACCCGCGCGCTCCTTATTTTTTATTAACTGGGTTCATTATACACTCAAAAAGCTATTTTTCAACCTGTATTCGCCATAAATGTTCAAAAAACTCTCCCTGTACAAACAGGGAGAGTTTTGCTTTATCTGATAAGAGTTTTTGCGTGGGCAATGGCTGCCTCAATGTTGGGGCAGAAGTTTTCCTCGCCTACCATCTCCACAAAGCCCGCCTTGCGCATGGTGGCCTTGGGGTGCTCGTTTACATGGGAGAGAACAAGGGTCACATCATGTCTGCGGCAGCGCTCATGGAGCTGGATGAGAGAGCTCATGGCGGTGCTGTCCAGATAGGGCACGCCGCGCATACGGATAATCAGGCATTGGGTCACATCTCTTGTGACAATGCCGTCCAGTACGCTGGCAGCGCCGAAAAACAGAGGCCCGCAAATTTCGTAAATACGGATCTCCGCAGGGATGTTCACCAGATGGTTGGTGTCGGCGGCAACTTCCTCAGTGCTCAGAGTCTCGTGATATTTCCAACCGCTGAGTATGGTCTCGTCGCTCATATGCTTCATAAACAGCAGGCAGGCCATCAGCATACCAACATAAATTGCCATAACAAGGTCAAAGAAAACGGTCAGGCCGAAGCTGATGAGAAGAACCAGGCTGTCGGTTTTTGATTCGGTCTTCAGCAGGTGCACGAAGCTGCGCCACTGGCACATGTTGTATGCCACCATCAGCAAAATCGCGGCGATGGTGGGCATTGGGATCCAGCCGGCCAGGGGCATCAGCAAGACGAGCACCAGCAGCAGGACTACTGCGTGCACCATGCCCGCGATGGGGCTGCGGCCGCCGTTTTTCACATTGGCTGCGGTTCTGGCGATGGCGCCGGTGGCGGGGATGCCGCCGAAAAGAGCAGAGGCAATGTTGCCCAAGCCCTGAGCCACCAGCTCCATGTTGGAGCGGTGTTTTTTGTGTATCATGCCGTCAGCCACGACGCAGCTGAGCAGAGATTCAATGGCGGCCAGAATTGCGATGGTGAAAGCGTTGGGCAGAGCGGAGCGAACCAGATCATAGCTGAGCCTGGGCATACGGAAGCTGGGCAAATCGCTGCTGATGGTGTAAAGATCGCCGATGGTGTTCACATTCAGGGGCAGCAGCTTAACCATCAGTATGCCCACAATGACAGCCACCAGAGAACCGGGGATCTTCTGGGAGATCCTGGGCATGATGATAAGTACAGCAAGGCTCACAATGCCAACGATAAGCGCGTGGGCATTAAAAGTGCCAAAGCCTGCAATAAATGCCTCCATCTTTTCCATGGTCTCAACAGTGCTCATGCCTGCGGGATATGTAACACCGAAGAAGTCCTTCAGCTGGCCGATGACAATGGTGACGGCTATACCGGCGGTAAAGCCGGTGGTAATGGTGAGAGGAATGAATTTGATGAGAGTACCCAGACGGCATACACCCAGCAGAATAAGGATAATGCCTGCAAGCACCGTGGATACTATCAGGCCGTCCATGCCGTCTGTGGCGACGATGCCGGCAACAATAGTTGCAAATGCGGCGGTGGGGCCTGAAATCTGCACATGGCTGCCGCCAAAGAGGGCAATGACAAAGCCTGCGACAATGGCGGTGTAGATGCCCTGCTCAGGGCCAACGCCGGAGGCCAGTGCCAGAGCGATGGAAAGAGGCAGCGCGATGATGGCCACAATAACACCGGCAATAATGTCAGCTGCAAATTGTTTTTTATTATAGCCTTTTAATGTTTCAAATATGATAGGCTGAAGCTTGTTCATTTCTGTATTTCTCCTGATTTTTCAAGCATTCCCAAAGTCGAACAGCGGGTATTATAATCCCGCGGATTTGATTTGTAAATAAAAAACTTTATGTTTTTTTAACTTTTTTTCCAAAGCGCAGTAATATACTATCTATACATATCAAATTGTAGGATGATCGATCATGAAAAAAGGACTTATCATGGAAGGCGGCGCAATGCGCGGCATGTTTACCGCCGGTGTAATGGATGTAATGCTGGAAGCCGGCATAGAGTTTGACGGTGCCATAGGCGTCTCCGCCGGTGCCTGCTTCGGCTGCAACTATAAATCCAAACAGATAGGCCGTGTTATTCGCTATAACACAAGATTCTGTAACGACAAACGCTACAGCGGCGTTCACCTGCTGCTGAAAGAGGGCAATATTTATAGCACCGATTTTTGCTACAATGTGGTGCCCACCCGGTACGATGTGTTCGACTTTGATACATACAGGGCCAATCCCATGGAGTTCCATGTGGTCTGCACCGATATTGAGACCGGCAAGGCCGTATACCATAAGTATGAGGGCTTTGAGGATCACGGCTTTGACTGGATAAGAGCCTCGGCCTCCATGCCGCTGGTCTCCCAAATCGTTGAGATCGAGGGCAGAAAGTATCTGGACGGCGGCATTGCAGACTCTATCCCTGTGGCATATTTTGAGTCCATCGGCTATGACAGGAATGTGGCCATCCTGACCCAGCCTGAGGGCTTTGTGAAGAAGAAAAATCCCCTGATGCCGCTGATGAAGCTGAAGTATAAAGATTATCCCAAGCTGCTGGAGGCCATGGAGAAGCGGGATATTTACTATAATGTAGCTCTGCGCTATGTTGAGCAGCGGGAGGCTGCCGGTGAACTGCTGGTCATCCGCCCCGAGAGCAGGCTGGATATCAGCAAAGTTGAGAAAGACCCCGAAAAGCTGAAAGAGGTTTACATTCAGGGCAGATTGGCCGCGGCTGAAAAGCTGTCTGAGATTAAGGAATATCTGAACAAATAAGAATAACAAGCTCCGAAAGGAGCTTGTTATTCTTCAGCTTGTCAAAAAAGTCTTATCAGACTTTTTTGAGCGCTTCAATCTCCACAT
>CAZYTE010000139.1:0-4172 GCA_964649425.1 uncultured Oscillospiraceae bacterium | reverse complement strand
CGATGACTTCCTTGAATTCTTCCTCAATATCTTTTCTGATGATGATAACGACCTTGTCAAAGCCTGCTTCCCTGGCATCGTGGATAGAATAATCCATGATGATCTCGCCGTTGAGACCCATCTTGGCAAGCTGCTTTATGCCGGTTCCGAAGCGAGAACCGATGCCGGCGGCCATGATGATAAGGGTTGTTTTCATTTTCACACTCCAATAATTCTTGATGAATCAATTATATTCGATAAAATGAATAAGTCAATCCGCAGAATTACCCAGTATTTACCATGGAATTTGGCAAAAGTCTACAACTTAGCCTCGGCCCTGAATGAACTGGGGCTGATGCCCTTGAAGTGCAGGAACTGTTTTGCAAAGTAGCTGGTGTTATTAAAGCCCACTGAAACAGCGATCTGCTTTATAAGCATATTGGTGTTTTTCAGAAGTACCGCGGCCTGCTCAACACGCTCCCGATTTACAAAGTTTATGAACGTCTGCCCGGTCTCCTGATGGAAACGGTGGGAGAGATAGTCGGGGTTCATAACCAGTGCCGCTGCGGTGCTTTTGACAGTCACATTGTCAGACAGATGGTTTTTTACATATGTAACTACCTGCTTGGAAAAGGGGCTGAGAGCTGAGAAGCTGTTTTCCTGAGACAGACGGCAGTACATCCGGATCATTTCCGCCATGTATTTGCTTCCATCTTTGGTATTTTTCATTTTGTCTATCTGGCTGAAAACTTCGGCGGAGACCTTTTCCAGACTGTATGGGTGGATGCCCAGTTCTTCCATGGCCTTCTGGAAGCGGGCATTGAGTACTATGCAGCTGTTCTGGACGGCTCGGATGGTATCATGGCCGAACTCGTCAGAGTCAAAATCGGCATTGAGCACATTGAGGAATGAATAAGCCAGCGACAAGTTGCCCTGTTTTACGGCTTCAGTCAGGGCGATAAGCTCTTCCTGCCGCTTTTCAACCATTCGGATTTTGGAAATCTCCTCATAATTGTCCACCAGCATCAGCCTGTTCTGCTCATCTTGAGAAAGGTTGAAATTGAGACGCTGAAAGGGGAGGGGACTGGCGGTACCCAAAAACTTTTTCGCAAGCAGGCTTGCTATCTGATGCCTTTTCTGATGGGGCACCACCGGGAGCTGGCGGCAGTATTCAATAAAGGACTGCACGGCCCAGACCGCATAGTGAGTGTCCTGCAGAAAATGCTGAGCGGCTCTGCTTGAAAGGCTTTCTTCAATGCAGGGGCCGATAAGAATGAAATTGCCGTCGTTATCGATAAAAGCCGTGTAGCACACGCCCAGCACCGCACTGACCTCATAAATGGTGCCTACACGCATGGAGCGAAACAGGTGATGGATCATTTTCTCATACTCGGAGGACCGGATAACACCCTTGATGGACTCCCCCAAAAGCGGCAGCATCTCAGAAGGATCGTTCCTTATGATATGAATGTCCAGGCCGGTGGTGCATTTTACAAGTTCTTTTGTGAATACTATATCCATACTGTGATATTTCTCCAAATTTGTCTAAGTTTTGTTTTATAATATCAAAGATTTGTTGTTTTTACAAGAAGATATATTTGTTAGAATACAGGAGTATACATCGTCTGATGACGAAACAGGGATAAAAGAAACTTTAGGAGGAAAACACAGTGGAAAATAAGAACGTTCGTCCCTTTGGTATCCGCGATAAGATGGGATACCTGTTCGGTGATTTCGGTAACGATTTTACCTTCATTCTCTCTACCTCGCTGCTCATGAAGTTTTATACCGACGTTATGGGTGTATCGGCTGCCGTAGTCGGCGTTATTATGATGGTTGCCCGTATCGTTGACGCTTTTACCGATATCGCGATGGGCCGAATCTGTGACAAGAGCCGCGTTACCCCCCAGGGTAAATTCAAGCCCTGGATCCTGCGTATGTGTGTACCTGTCGCAATTGCGTCCTTCCTGATGTACATGGCACCTCTTGCAGGCGCCAGCACAGGCGTAAAGACCGTTTATTTGCTTATTAGTTACCTGCTGTGGGGCTCCTTCTGCTACACCGGCATCAACATCCCCTACGGCTCTATGGCTTCTGCCATCTCCGCCGATCCCGGTGACCGCCAGTCTCTGTCCACCTTCCGTACTATGGGCGGCATGCTGGCAGGCATGGTCATCGGTGTCGCGCTGCCCCTGGTCGCATATACCAAGAATGCTGACGGCAACTCTGTTCTGGTTGGCAGCAAGGTCATGCTTTGTGCCGGTATTTTCTCTGTGCTGGCAATTGTCTGCTATCTGCTGTGCTACAAGCTGGTCACTGAGCGCGTGACCCTTACCAAGGCTCAGAGCGAAGAGCCCCAGCCTCAGGCTCAGCCCTTGGGTAAGATGCTTAAGAATGCTGCCCGCAACCGCTCTCTGCTTTCCATTATCGCAGCTTCCATCGTCATGCTGCTGGCTCAGCTGACCATGCAGAACATGGCGGGCTATGTATATCCCAACTACTATAACTCTCCCGAGGCTCAGTCCGCTTCCACCATGGTTATGATGGTTGGTATGCTCATTGCCGCTGTTATTGCAAAGCCTCTGGGCAAGCGCTTCGGCAAGGCTGAGGTCTCCGTTGTATCCAATATTTTCGCAGCCGTTGTCAATGTGGTTCTGTTCTTTGTGCGTCCCGACAATGTTTGGGTCTATGTTGGCATGCAGGCTCTCAGCTGGCTGGGTCTGGGCATCTTCTCCATGGTATCCTGGGCTCTCATCACTGACGTTATCGACGATGCCGAGATCCGCAACGGCGTTCGCGAGGACGGCTCCGTTTACGCTCTCTACTCCTGGGCAAGAAAGCTGGGCCAGGCCGCATCCGCAGGCCTCACCGGCTGGCTGCTGACTCTGGTCGGCTACACCCAGGCTACCGCTTTCGATCCCGAAGTGACCAAGGGCATTTACAATATCTCTGTTCTGGTTCCTGTTCTGGGCTTTGGCCTGCTGGCCGCTGTTCTGTGGTTCTGGTACCCCCTGCACAAGAAGCAGGTCGATGCCAATGTTGAGCTGCTCAAGAATAAGAACGCCGGCAATAACTAAGCACCCTGTGGGCTGGAAACAGCCGAATCGAAGCAGCGGGTTATGGCCTGTCAGGGCTTACTGCTGCGTGTAAGAAAGTTAAGGCGTATGGCAGAATTCTGCCATACGCCCTTGCACAGTCAAAGGAGGAAAAATATTTGAGAACAGTATTTAATTTTAACGCCAGGTGGGCGTTTACCAAGCAGGCCGATGCTGTCCCCGCGGTTCTGCCCGCGGATTGGGAGTGTGTGGATCTGCCCCACTGCTGGAACGCGGTAGACGGCCAGGACGGCGGCAACGACTACCACCGCGGCACCTGCTATTATGCAAAGGCTTTCGCAAAGAGCGAGCTGCCTGAGGCAGAGTGCTATTATCTTGAGATCAACGGCGCAAACTCTTCCGCTGATGTTTACTTCAACGGCAAGCAGCTTGCCCACCACGACGGCGGATACTCCACCTGGAGAGTGAATCTCACCGATGAGCTGAAGGACGATAACCTTCTTGTCGTTGCTGTGGACAATGCCCCCAATGACAGCGTATATCCTCAGGTCGCTGACTTTACCTTCTACGGCGGCCTGTACCGCAATGTAAATATAATTGCAACCTCCGCCTCCCACTTCGATCTGGACTTCTTTGGCGCCCCCGGCATCAAGGTCACTCCCGTTATGGATGGCGACAATGCCAATGTCGAGGTGGAAGTATTTGTTAGCAACATGAAGGAAGGCCAGCAGATAAAGTACAGCGTATGCGATGCTGACTGCAATGTTGTATTCTCCGCTGTCACTTCTGAGACAAAGCAGAGCTTCGTGATCGAGAATGCCCACAAGTGGCATGGTCTGAAGGACCCCTATCTCTACCGCGCAAAGGCAGAGCTTGTTGAGGGTGACAAGGTCCTTGATAATGTATGCACCCGTTTTGGCTGCCGCAGCTTCAGGATCGATCCTGAAAACGGCTTTATTCTCAACGGTGTTGAATACCCCCTGCGCGGCGTCAGCCGTCATCAGGACCGCTGGGGCTACGGCAATGCTCTGCTGCCCGAGCACCACGAGGAGGACATCGGTTATATCCTCGAGATCGGCTGCACCACCATCCGTCTGGCCCACTACCAGCATGACCAGTATTTCTACGACCTGTGCG
>CAZYTE010000138.1:0-4197 GCA_964649425.1 uncultured Oscillospiraceae bacterium | reverse complement strand
GAGCCTTCTCAGCGGACATAATGCCCAACTGCTCGCCCTCTGCACCTATAAGGCGGATTTCTTTGTCAATGATCTCTTCGTTGATCTGATGAACAGCGTTTGCGATGTGAAACACCTCCGGAAAATAAAAAGACGCGGACGCACAGCATCCGCGTGTAAAAACATAGTCATCCCCCTGTTGGGGAGCCTCGCTTTTATTGACCTCGGCCGATCTGAAACCGCCGGGTGAGGTGCGTGATGCCGTACCTACTTTGTTTTAGCTTTGATAATATATCAGCTAAAGTCCCACTTGTCAATAGTTTTTAAAGCTTTTTCCCGAAAAATATATGCAATCCTGCTGTCTAAAATACCGGGGCATGGGAAAAAATATTTTCCGGGAGTTGATGCTTTGGAATTTGTTATAGTTTACTGCTTCGGCGGAGCGCTCTATGCCGCAATCGAGCTTTTGTGGCGGGGCTGGACCCACTGGACAATGGTGCTCTGCGGCGGGCTGTGTTTTCTGCTGATGTACCTCATCAGCAGTCTCAGCCTGCCTCTTTACAAAAAGTGCATACTCAGCACTGCTGCCATTGGGGTCGTGGAATTTCTCACCGGCTGCATAGTCAACCTGAAGCTGAACTGGGCCATCTGGGATTATTCCCGGCTGCCCTACAATCTTTTGGGCCAGATATGCCCTCAGTTTCTGCTTATCTGGCTGTTTCTGTCAGTCCCGGGGCTGATGCTCTGCAGGCTTTTGAGGCGAATAGTTCAGTAGCTCTCATTGGGAGCGCCCTCGGCGTTTTCAAGTTCCATGGCCGCCTTGACTATACGGCTGGTGCCCAGGCGCTCTGCGCCAAGATTGATAAAGTCCTCAGCGTCCTGAATGGAAGAAATACCGCCGGCGGCCTTTACCTTAACCTCAGGGGCCACATGCTCCCGCATGAGCTTTACATCCTCACGGGTGGCACCGCCCCTGGAAAAGCCGGTTGAGGTCTTGATGTACTCAGCGCCGCACCTGGAGACGATTTCGCACAGCCTGATCTTCTCCTCATCACTCAGCAGGCAGCACTCGATAATGACCTTCAGGAGCTTGTTGCCGCAGGCCTTTTTGACCTCGCTGATGTCCTTTTCAACGGACTCCCAGCAGCCGTCCTTCACCATGGAGAGGTTGATGACCATGTCGATTTCCTCAGCACCGTTCTTGATGGCGTCGGCAGCTTCAAATGCCTTGACAGCGGTGGTCATATAGCCGTTGGGGAAGCCGATAACGGTGCATATGGTCAGCCTGTCGCCAACATAGCGCTTCGCGCCTGCCACATGGCAGGGCGGGATGCACACACTGGCGCACTCATACTTGATGGCCTGATCGCAGAGCTTTTTGATCTCCTCAAGGCTGCAGTCCACACGCAGCAGAGTATGGTCGCACTTTTTAAGAATTTCTTTTATATCCATGGAAGTCATCCTCCTTTTTTTGACCCCATTATACCCAGTTTTCTCTGCATATTCAATAGCCCTTTTCAATACACTTGAACATCTGAGGAAAAGGATGAGGGAACATGGACATGATAGGCGAGAACAATTTTGTAAGGCTGCGGGGGAGCATGGCAGGAAGGCCGGAGTATTCCCATTCCGGCAGGGGCATTGATTTTTACAGCTTTCCGCTGGAGATAGTAAGGCTCTCCGGAAACTGCGATATCATAAACATAATAGTGCGGGCAGAGCAGCTTCGGGAGCTGGAGCTTCAGGACGAAGAAAAGCTGCAGGTCATCGGGCAGGTGCGCAGCTTCAACAACCGCAGAGGCGAGGGCGCAAAGCTTGTGATAACCGTGTTCGCAAAGGAGCTGTGCTTCTGTGCGGGAGAGGATGAGAACCTTGTGCTTTTAAAGGGCAGCCTGTGCAAGGCCCCCAATCTTCGATGCACACCCATGGGCAGAGACATCTGCGATCTGATGCTGGCGGTAAACCGTCACTACGGCCGCTCGGACTACCTGCCCTGCATCTGCTGGGGCAGGCAGGCAAAGGAGTCCGCTGACTGGACAGTGGGTACAAAGCTCTGCCTGACCGGCAGGATACAGAGTCGAAAATACATAAAAGTCACCGACGAGGGAGCCCTTGAAAAGACCGCTTTTGAGATCTCCGTCACGGAAGCTGTGCAAATGGTGGAATAAAAAAACCAGTTTCGTCGAAGCCCTTGACCGGCTCCTCATTTTGGATTATGTTAACCACGGAGGTGGTTTTCCGATGTGGAAAAAAATAATTATGGGCGGCTTCGCCCTGGGCCTTACGCTGCTGGCAAATCTGCACCCGGGCTGCACGATCAGCGTAAACGGCGAGGAGATCCGGGGCCTGTATTCCTACCGGGATGCAAAGGCCTGCGAAGAGCTTGCGGAGCTGACGGCAGAGGAGCTTCTGGAAGGTCCGGCCGTCGGGCCGGATATAGATAAAAAATGGACTCTTTCCGTCATACCGCCTATGGGCGGCAAGCTATATGCAACGGATGCTATTTTAAGTGCCTACTCAGGGGTAAAAAAAGCGGACGGTGTCTATGTGAACGGAGTTTTTCTGGGTACAGTTGAAGACGGTGAAGTGCTGCGGGAAAAGACCCGGACTTTCATCACATCCCAGATGCCAAACGCCGCGGTTTTCGGCTCCATCAGCGGCGATCTGGAGATCAGCAAGGTCTACACCCGGCGAAACAGCTTTACCAACTATGATGATATGCTGCTTTTGATCTCCGGCATGGCCCCGGTCATATATACCGACGAACACGGCAGACTGTGCTGAGCCGCAGCCGGCAAAACAGCGTGTACCGCAGACCTTGCGGCACACGCTGTTTTGTTATATCTTCCGGAAGCTTTTATGCGGATTTTCTTCCAACGATCATTGTAACGATATCCAGCACACCCTCTGCTATCAGAGATATGCCTGCAAACATCCAGAGGACCGCAGTGGTGGTGAAGGGGCTTTTCAGTATCACAATGGCGCAAACAACAGAGACAAGCGCGTTGATTGCGGCCCAGAACCACTTCTTATTCTTCTGGCGCAGCATATCAACGGTCAGCTGAACCTTGCCGATGCCGGTCACCAGAATGACAACACCGTAAATGATGGTAAGGGCCGGGAATGTAACGATGAACCACTCTGTCCTGAACGCGCAGAACACACCCACCAGAACGGCAAGCAGTCCCTTGACCAGCGACTGCCCCATAGCGGCCTCATCTGCGTCGGCTTTGAAATACCTGATAATTTCAACAAGGCCCATAAGCATCAGCACGACACCGGCAACCATGATGATAGAGGAAGTAAAGCCCACCGGATTGATCAGCAAAAGAACACCAACGATCAGCTCAAACAGACAAAGGACAAGTCCGTTTGCAAGCTCCTTAATTTTTTTCACTACACATTCCTCCTGTATTTATATAATTTTTACGCAGGGACGGCCCGGCTTGACAGCTTCCCTTCACAATGTTATCATTATAATGCAACAGTTGTTTTGTTGACAACAGTCAGTTGCGCTAATATTGACGCAAACACAACACTCAGGAAGATTTGTTGCATTATCCGGAAAGAGCTTGAATGTCATGCCGAAAGAAAACCAGCGGGTAGCCATCTCAAAGCGCCTGTTAAAAGAAGCCGTTATGAAGCTGCTGAAGAAAAAGCATATAGACGAAATAAGTGTCTGTGAGCTCTGCCGGGAAGCGGGGATCAACCGAACCACATTTTATCGCCATTATCAGACTCCCCACGATGTGCTGATGGAGATAGAGCTGGAGTATTTTAATGATTTTTATGAGGTCCCCTCACCTATCAAAACCGAAAAAGAAATGCAGGAATACGCAAGGCGTATGTGCGGCTTTCTGCATGACAACAGGGAATTGGCAAAGCTGTTTATTAGAAACAATTCCGATAATGACTTCAAACAGCTTTTTCAGAACTTTTCAGATGCCTTCCTCGCATCCCGGGCTGTTTATTACAAAGGCAGGGCAGTCAACGAAAACCCGCTTCGTCTCATGACTACATTTATGTCATATGGAATTTACTCCATGGTGTGCCAGTGGCTCATAGAGGAAATACCCATGACACCGGCGGAGGTGGCCGACCTGATCCTCGGCTCTTTCAACAAAGACTTCACCATTGAATAGCTTTTACAAAACTGCTTCAATACATTTTTCGCAAAAGCGTGATATTGCGAAAAATCTCGCTTCGCTCGGCAAACGC
>CAZYTE010000137.1:0-4231 GCA_964649425.1 uncultured Oscillospiraceae bacterium | reverse complement strand
CAAAGATGACTTGTACATACTAACAAGCCGTGGAGATGAATCTCCTTTTTTAAAAGGACTCGGCACCCTTAATAAATTAGACTGGAATGATTTTGTGCCATTTCAAACGACGAACAATGAGATTAAAGTTGTTGTGTGTAATCAAAGTGGATATGGTACGGAGCCAACTTATACTATCAAAGATGAGCTTAAAAAAGAATTTAGTTGGAATGGCAGCAGAAAAGCATGGCATCGCAACTATACTCGAGATGAATTTGATTTAACTAAGATTTTCAGCCAAAATTGGACACGTGCAGCAAATCATGTTTACATGATAATTGAGGATGAAAATGATCAGATAGAAGATGCCTACTTGTTTGCTGATGGTAGTATAATACGTCAAAAGATACCACAAAGAGATTCAAATGCAGAGAAACAAAAATATAAGAGGTGATATTATGAAAGATAAAAGCTATGCTAGCTTACGTCCTGAACTTGAGCATTACATTCTCCCCGAATTATTTTACGAAGACCCAATTAAATTTGCGTTAGTATTTGCTGAAAACGGAAGTGGGCGGCTTTTTTCCCTCTATGATGATGTTATGCCTGAGCGATACAAAGCAAAAGATTTTCATGTAGATGTGGCACCCAATAAGTGTGGTGGACTGTCTTTGATATTCGTATTACCTAAACCCGACTGCATCCTGAGTTGCTCTCTAATAGGTATAATAACTGATAAAAAGGGAGAATATGCTAATTATTACACTGTTGAACAATCGGTTGGTGGAACGTTCTTCCTTTGTACCAAAAGTGCTGATGGTACGCATGCAAACTTAAAGAAATGCAGCAAGTTATTAGAAGAACAAATCATGGAAATTATCAGATGCATTGAAATTGGAGTTCCTAAATAAAATGATGAAAGGAGAGGCAGTTTTGTCTCTCCTTTTTACATCAACTGTGCATGCCCCTCGATAGCCCTCTCAATCCTCTGCGGTTCGATGCCGATGTACCGCTGTGTGGTGGCTGCGGAGCTGTGCTGAAGCAGCCTTTGGACGAGGGTAGTGTCATAGCCGTTGTTTTTGCAAATCTCCGTTGCGTACCATTTACGAAAGCTGTGAGTGCTGATGCCCTCATAGCAGAGATAGTCAGGCTGCCTGCTTTTTTTTATCGGCAAAATCACGCTTCAGGAATTTCGCGTGAATATCGCTTCCCGAAAGAATACAGGCCACAATATAATTAATATAATTTTCTTGAATGCCAAGGGTGGATGTGATAACATTAGGTTATCGCATCCGCCTTTGTTCATGGAGGTAATGAAAATGAGTAAACTTAAAAATATTCGTTTTTCGATCGTTATTCTCTCTATGTTGGTATTCTGCCTGCTGGCAGGCTGCAGTGCCGAGCCTGCAGCGACCGCGGAACCCACAGAGCCTCCGTGCCAGCATCAGTGGACTGAGGCTGACTGCCTGAACGCAGGCAGCTGTGCCCTTTGCGGAGAAGTGCAGTCAGAGGCTTTAGGCCACGACTGGATTGCCGCCGACTGTGAAAACCCGGAGCGCTGCAGCCGCTGCAGCGAGACTCAGGGCGAGGCTCTGGGCCACAGCTATGGAAAATGGCTGCTTGGCGAGACAGATATGTACCAAATCTGCTCCGGCTGTCAGCAGACGGAAAGCACCGAAATCGACTACTCTCTCTACCTCGAGCAGTTTATTTACGGCCGCTGGAATCTGTGCAGCATGGTCAAAAGCGGCAGATATCTGGCCTCCTACTGGCTGCCCCAGGACGAGGTCGATCCCGAAT
Source organism: uncultured Oscillospiraceae bacterium (assembly GCA_964649425.1). Lineage (GTDB taxonomy): Bacteria > Bacillota > Clostridia > Oscillospirales > Oscillospiraceae > Limivicinus. Next base: position 2,452 of record CAZYTE010000137.1, on the reverse strand, counting down.
ACTGTTTCTATGAAGACGGCCGTGTTTCCAGCATAGGCTTTGAGGAAAAGGAGATCAGCCCAAGCTGGAGCTTTGACCGGGGCGAATATGACAGTGCAAACCTCTGTCACAGGATTTACATCTCTTTCCCCAACAGCAATGAACTCAGCTCTGCCTATTTCAACTGCATGGGAGACGATATCACTTATGTGATCCCCCTCAACGACAATGGTGATATGATAACGCTGTCAAACAGCATTGGAGATGCGGTGGGCAAAGTGCTTGCAGGCACATGGAGTGCCTGGTCCCAGGGCAGCATTTATAATATCATCTTTTCCGAGGATCGCAGCTTTACCGCCGATATTGACGGAGAAATCAGCGGCTTCTGGCAGCCCAGGCAGCCCGCTGACTATTCTGATGGTCTCTCAAGTGATGTGCACATAATGCTCAACTATACCAAAGACGGAAAAGAGCATTCTGCTTTCGCCGCATTGAGCAACTTCTACGAAGGCATGTCTCAGAAACAAATGCTCAATTACCTGAGCTTTGATGTGTATGTGAAAGACACTTACACCCATTTCGGCCTTGATACACAGGAATTTTTGACCGAGGCCATGAAGTCTGCTGACTCTGCCCACCTTGGCACCTGGACCTCTCTTGATTATATTGTCTCCACCCCCAACTACGAGAACGGGACTTACAGCTCAGACGAAGAGAAAGGCCTGTTCACAGACTACAGCATCACTTTTGCCGAGGATGGCAGCTTCAGCGCAAAGCTGAACACAGAAATTGAAGGCAAGTGGTCTCTCAGAGAGATTCGCCGTGAAAACGATGGCGTATGTCTGATGTATAACCTTACAGCCCCGGGCTTAGAAGATTATTCCTACTTCCAGCGTTATGAAGACGGAAACGGCTATGTGTATGTCAGCTATACCGACAATGTGAGCGCCAACTACTCCCTCAAGCAGATGAACGAGGAAGAAATTGCCGCACGCAATGAGCTTGTTGCAAATGCTCCCAACATGGTGCTTGGCGAATGGTTCTGCACTGACGGTCAGGACTTCAGGGCCGTATTCAATGAAGACGGTACTTTCACCATCAGCTCCGACACCGCCCCTGAGATGTATAGCTACGAGGGTTACTGGTATCTCAACACCATAAACGAATTCCAGGGCGATTATACCTACCTCTACGACCTTGAGACCATTATGGAAGTCGAGGCTTCTGAGAATTCCGAAGGCACTGAGATCACCGATCTTACGGAAGCTTCCGATCCTGCCGAGCCGGAGACTTACCGGGAAGACTACGCATTGCGCCTTAGCGTCAAGGACAATCTCTACACTCTTGAGTTGGAAAGCCTTTTCGTCAGCGGCACCATGACAAACGCCGAGGGTCTGACCATAAGAGCAGACGCTACCTCATCCCTTGTCGGTCGTTGGGGTGCAGACAGTGCCTGGGAATATGATGCCAATACCGGTGACAGCAAGGAAGTTGCCGCAGACTTTTATCTGGACATCTCCGAGGACGGCAGCTTCACGGGCTATGCCGGCCAGAACATTGCAGGCTATCTGGAGTTTTATGACATCAAAGACGGCAGTCTGCGCTATTTGGTCTACTACAGTGAAGGCCCGGAGACGGATGCCATGTTCATACTGAACGGTGAATATCTGTCTGCTTACATCGCCCCCTATTCTGTTCCTTTCACCAAATTAAAATAAACCGGAGGTAAAACATGAGCGAGGAATGTAAGGTTTGCAAAGCTGCTTTCAAACAGTTTTCCGTGCAGCTTCTGGAGGACTGCAAAAGCATAGCCGATGTCTGCATGGAACAGAGCAGCAAGAACCCCATACATATCATGGATACCCTCATGGATCTGCCCTGGTGTGGTTTCCACTCTCCGGAGCATCACATCATGGTTGGCTCCGCCCTGCTGACAGCCTTTAAAAACGCCGGCGGCAGCGTCGACCTGAAAGAAGCTCTCGAGGAGATGTACAACCGCGGCAAGACCGTGCCCGGTTCCATCTGCGCATTCTGGGGTGCCTGCGGCGCAGGCATAAGCACCGGTATATATATGTCCATCGTCACCGGCAGTATGCCCACCGCCGTTGAAGAGTGGGGCCTTTCAAACCTGATGACATCCCGTTCTCTTGGCAGGATCGGCGCCATCGGCGGCCCCCGCTGCTGCAAGAGAGACGCTTACCTTGCCATCAGCGAGGCGGTTGCCTTTACCGCCGAGCATCTGGGCGTACAGATGGAGCTGGACGAGGAGATCGTCTGCAGCCGCTGCGCCAGGAACAAGCAGTGCATCGGCACCCGTTGTCCATTCAACCCCGGTAATCATATAAAATAAGAATAACAAGCTCCGAAAGGAGCTTGTTATTCTTGAGACTGTCAAAAAACCAGAGATCCGTCTGCCGAAAATGGCACAGCGGGGGTGCGCGAGGGGGTTAAGACCCGCCTCGCGTTCCAATAA
>CAZYTE010000136.1:0-4250 GCA_964649425.1 uncultured Oscillospiraceae bacterium | reverse complement strand
GCATTTGCCTGCCCAATTGGCAGTGGTATTGCCGCATTCCGAGCAGCAGTATACAGTCTTTTGTTTTGCAGCCATTACTTCTCCATTCCCTATCAGTAATGCATCGCTCCGTATCTGAACTGCAAATAAGATGCCAGCAGTACGGCAGACAATGCGGTCTGATAGTTGTTATCTTTAAGCTTTTCTATATCCGAAAGGTTTGACATAAAGCCACATTCAACCAAAATAGCCGGGCAGCTTGTATTGGCAGTTATATACAATCTGGATGGCGCCGGCTCCGCAACCCTTCTGTTTTCCGGTTCCAACAGTTCTATTATATTATCATGGGTAACAGTTCCAAAGAGCTTGCTTTTGTCATCAGAGGCATATAACACCTGTGCTCCACTGGGCTGTGATGTGGGATAGCAGTTTTGATGAATGCTTATCAAAACCGCATTTGGAACCGAATTAATTATTTCAGTCCTATAAACCAGGTCCTCGTGCTCACTGTAAGAAGCGGCATCTGTTCTGGCCTTATCATTCTCTCGCGTCATTATGGTTTTTTCTCCATAAAGCTGAGCAAGCGCCCTGAGCTTCAAGGCAATGGAAAGGTTAATATTGCTTTCCTTATCACCGGCAAAAGACAGCGCTCCGCCGTCAATTCCTCCGTGCCCCGGATCTATCACCAGCGTATTTACATCTTTTACGGATGCAACCTTCAGTGATTCTGAATCACCGAAAAAAACAATCGTAAGTACAGTCAAAACAACAGTTACAAGCGGGATAAAGTACTCAAGCTTAATTTTTACTGTGTAGAACATTATTATAAATGCCTGCCTCCAACAAGTCAAATGAAATGCTTATTTGCTCACTTTATAGCAGAATACAGATTAATCCGCCGCTTCCTTCATTTATTATGCGCTGAAGTGTTTCCTGCAGCTTTGCTTTCGCGCTTTCAGGAAAGGAATCAATCTTTGTACTAAGTCCTTCCTCTGCGATATCATACAAGGATTTTCCGAAAATATTGGATTCCCAGATTCTGTTTACATCTCCATCAAAGCCTTGCAGCAAAAAGTTGATTATATCCTCAGATGCTGTCTCTCCCCCCAAGGCAGGGCTTACCTCCGTTTCCACATTTGTCATCAGCATATGTATTGCAGGTGCATTTGCTTTGAGCTTCACGGAATATTTACCACCCTGGCGGACGATTTGAGGCTCCTCAAGCCGCATCTGGCTTGAATCAGGGATAACAACTCCATATCCTTTTGTTCTTACATCATCAAGAGCGATCTTCAGCTTATCATAATCTTTTTTTATTTCACTCATTTCCATGAGTGTAGCAATCAGGTCGCCATCATTTTCTACCTCGAGCCCGGTTTGTTCACTGATGGTCTTATAATACAGAGTCCTTGGTACTTGCAGCTCAATATTAACCGAGCCGATCCCCATGTCGCATTTAACTATTCTTGCGTTGCTTATATTTTCCAGTTCGGATAATTCGGCAACAATATCAGTGCTGTTCTTGATTCGCTCTGCTTCACAGGTTATTTTCCGAATGTTTTCATACATTTCTGTTTTAAGACAGCAGTTATCCTCCAATGCATCCAGCCATTCCGGCATAAACAAACCAATGGATTTAAGCGGAAATTCACTCAGTACAGCTGTCAAAATTCTGTTTATGTCATTTTCATCCATGCTTTGGCAGCTTATGGGCAGACATTGAATCTGATACTTTTCCGATAAGTCTGATGCAAGGGCTTTAACGCTGTCACTATTCGGATTTGCGGCATTCAGAAGTAGCACAAAGGGCTTTCCGATCGCCTTCAGTTCACTGATTACTCGTTCTTCCGCGCTTATATAGTTTTCTCTTGGAATCTCGCAAATGCTCCCATCAGTTGTTATTACTATGCCGATAGTAGAGTGTTCGGAGATTACCTTATATGTTCCTTTTTCCGCAGCATCTGTTAAAGAAACCTCATGGTCAAACCACGGAGTTGTCACAAGCCTTTCTGATCCATCCTCAAACTGCCCGGCGGCCCCTTCCACCATATAGCCCACACAATCAACCAGCCTGACGGAAAGCTCAGTCTCATCATTTATCTTTATTGATACAGCATTTTCCGGCACGAATTTTGGTTCTGCTGTCATGATAGTTCTGCCTGAACCGCTCTGCGGCAGCTCATCACGAGTTCGTTCCCTGGTGTATGTATTATCTATCCGGGGTATTATTACTGTCTCCATAAATCGTTTTATAAATGTAGATTTGCCTGTTCTGACCGGCCCGACAACACCGAGCATAAACGCCCCATCTGTCCTGCTTGCGATATCCTGATATATGCTGTAGTTATTCATAAAAAAGCCTCCGCTGTCATGTTCTCGTTTGTACGAGTCTATGAGCAGCGGAGAAATGATATTCCTTTAAATCAGGCAAATTCAATTACGGCTTTATGGGATTTGGAAAGTATAAACTCAACATCCTCAAAACGCTCTGCCAGTCTTTTATTTAAAACAGACATAACAGGATTCTCTGTGCAGAAGTGATCCGCATCAATCAAGTTAATGCCAAGCTCTGCGGCGCTTAAAAATTGATGGTACTTTATATCGGCTGTCACATAGGTATCACAGCCCTTTTCAACCGCGTCATCAAGCGCATCACCGCCGGAACCACCCATTACCGCTATATTTTTGACAGTTTTTCCGCTGTCATAAAAGCGAATTCCATTGCAGCCAAGTGATTCCTTGCACAATTCAATGAAGCTCTGCAGAGATGTTTCATTCCGGAGAATCCCGGTTCTGCCGCAGTCATCCTTATCCAAAGGGCCCGTACATTCAGCACCGAGGAGATTAAGCAAAACATCGTTCACACCGCCTTTTGCAATATCAAGGTTTGTGTGCATCGAAATTACCGCTATCTTGTTTTCTGCAAGGCTAAGGTATTTTTCATCGGTAAAAGACTTGAGCGACGAAAAAATCACCGGGTGGTGGGATACAATTAGCTCGGCGTTATACTCAACTGCCTCTGAAATTACCGCCGGAGTAATATCAAGCGCAAGCAAAACACGCTTAACTTCCCCCTCCTTTCGCCCCACTAATAATCCGGAATTATCAAAAGGGAGCTGCAGCTCCAGAGGTGCAATCTCGCACAGGTAATCAAATACATCTGCAATCTTAGTCATTTTATATTCTCCTGAACTGATCGAGCAGTTGTTCTATCTCAAGAATTTTCTCACTCATATCCCGGGTCTCGGCATTTTTCATTCCCGCCAGAGCCCGTTCAAATCTGTCAATATGCTTAATCCGCAGTTCTTCATAAAGGACCGGGTCGGAATGGATCTCTCTGCGGCCTATATATAACTGGGCCTGATTCAGTTTATTATGCAAGCCAAAACGCGCCGAAATAATCTGATAAATCGTCCCGTTGTCCACAACAAGATCCTCGTTGATTATCTCAAAACCATTATCCATCAGCCATGCCCTGAGAACCTCCTGCTTACTCATTGGCTGCAGGTGAAACATATGTTCAGAGCTCCTGCACCAAGCCGCTCTGGAAATAATGCCGGCAATAGTATCGCCACCCATGCCGGCAATAACAACACGGTCAAATTCATCGGGATCACAAGCTTCAAGACCATCACTTAGCAGAAATTTGATTCTATCCGAAAAGCCGGCGTTTTCCGCGGCCCTGATCGCTTTGTTGAGCGGCTCTGAATTAATATCGGACGCAATAATATTACCCGGATATTCGCGTTGGCATAATGCAACAGGCAAAAAACCATGATCCGTGCCTATATCCGCAACACCAATACCATCAACTATATATGAAGCAATTTTTTCAAGTCTGTTATTCATAGCAAAGCAAAAGCCGGACGAAGCCGGCTTTTAAATCAGATAGTCTCAACAAATGCTTTCAGGCCAAGGACAAACTCATCGGGATCTACGCCGTGAGCACAGCAGGCCTGTGCAATATTTTCAGCGCTGGCCATAGCACAGCCAAGGCAGTGCATTCCAACTTCCTGAAAAACTTCAATTGCTTCGGGGTAATGCTCAAGAACATCGGAGAGCATTGTGTATTTAGTAATTTCCATCCGGATCAACCTTTCAAATTTAAAATAAAAGATGGGGCGCACAGCGCCCCAAATCTTTTTTCAGGCAATTAGGCCTGCTCTCTCATCTTAGCAAAGCACTCGCTGCAGTAAACGGGACGATCAGACTTGGGCTCAAAGGGAACCTTTGCCTCGCCGCCGCAAGCAGCGCAAACAGCGGTGAAGAAC
>CAZYTE010000135.1:0-4283 GCA_964649425.1 uncultured Oscillospiraceae bacterium | reverse complement strand
GGAAGACGGCACCATGGGTCGCGCAGCCGTTCCCTCCGGCGCATCCACCGGTATGTATGAGGCCTGTGAGCTGCGGGATGGCGACAAGAGCCGCTACAACGGCAAGGGCGTGCAGATGGCAGTGGAGAATGTAAACGGCGAGATCGCCGAGGCCATGCTGGGCCTGAATGTTCTTGACCAGAACTCCATCGACAAGATGCTCATTGAGATCGACGGCACCCCCAACAAGACCAGACTGGGCGCAAACGCAATTCTGGGTGTGTCACTTGCCTGCGCCAAGGCTGCTGCCCAGGCTACCGGCCTGAGCCTGTATAACTATATCGGCGGCGTCAACGCAAAGACTCTGCCTGTTCCCATGATGAATGTTCTCAACGGCGGCGCCCACGCCACCGGCTCCAATGTGGACATTCAGGAGTTCATGGTCATGCCTGTCAGTGCCACCAGCTTCAAGGAAGCTCTGCGTATGTGCACCGAGGTTTTCCATGCTCTGAAGAAGGTGGTCCCTGCCTCCGGTGTGGGCGATGAGGGTGGCTACGCTCCCAATCTTGAAAGCGACGAGGACGCTCTCAAGGCTCTGGTTGCCGCCATGGAAAAGGCAGGCTACAAGCCCGGCGAGGACTTCAAGATCGCCATCGACGGCGCTGTTTCCGACTGGTACAACGAGGAGGATAAGTGCTACCATCTGCCCAAGCGCGGTACCGTCATGAGCAGCGAGCAGATGGTCGACATGTGGGAGGACTTTGTAAACAAGTACCCCATCATCTCCATCGAGGACGGCATGGGCGAGAACGACTGGGAGGGCTGGCAGCTGATGACCAGGCGTCTGGGCCACCGCATCCAGATCGTTGGCGATGACCTGTTTGTCACCAACACCCAGCGTATCAGGAAGGGCATTGAGCTGAAGGCTGCAAACTCTGTGCTCATCAAGCTCAACCAGATCGGCACCCTTACTGAGACTCTGGACGCTATCCAGATGGCACACAGAGCAGGCTGGACCGCAGTTGTATCCCACCGCTCCGGCGAGACCGAGGATACCACTATTGCCGACATCTCCGTCGCTGTAAACGCAGGCCAGATCAAGACCGGCGCACCCTCCCGCACCGACCGCGTTGCCAAGTATAACCAGCTGCTTCGCATCGAGGAGGAGCTCTTTGATGTACCCCAGTACCCCGGCATGGACGCATTCTTCTCCATCAGATAGTATTAAACATTGCCGCCCCGAAAACTTCGGGGCGGCAGCTTCGTTAAATAAATATATGATTGGAGCGGACAATGGATAAAAAAGAACTGTTTGACATGGATGCTTTTTGGGAGAGTTACGGAGACCTGCCATATACAGAGCTGACGCCGCACCGCACAGAGTTGGGATTCTGGATATCTGATTATCAGCGATCAACTCAGAAAGTGCCTTTAAATGAAGAACTTTTTGCGGAGTTTGTGGACAAAACGATTGAGCATGCACTGCTTTCAAAGCTAATTCATAAGAAGATGCTGGAGTCGGTGTTTCCTTGTCCTGGCTGTGGTGTGCTCTGTGAGAATAATCAGGATAAGTGCCACCAGTGTGGACGTGAATTTAAAAAGGAATAAACGCAAAGGAAGCTACTTTGCGTTTATTCCTTTTATTTATATCTTTGTTTTTGACTTGTCTCTCCCAAGAGATAATCGACACTTGTATCGTAAAAACGTGCGAGCTTAATTAATATGGCAGTAGGAATGTCATTCTCTCCTGTTTCATACTTGGAATAACCGGTTTGAGACATTCCCAACATTTTAGCTACCTGAGTCTGGTTCAAATCGTTGTCCTCACGCAAGTCCCGGATGCGTGGATACATGGTATCCCCTCCTTTTATAAGAACTTGCCCCATTTTAGTATAACCTAATTCAGGGTATTGACTTTTAACCTGAAACAGGTTAAAATTTTAATGGATAGACTATTTATCATAGATAGAAAGGGGTAATGATTATGGCAGAAGAATGTGCTTATTACTATTACGAGTGTGGCTACTGCTGTGCGCTGAAGCGAGAAAAGGAAGGATATTCGTCTATCGACAGCGATACTGTACACAGGTATTGCTGGGGATATCATTATGAGGAATGTCCCCGATATAAAGCGCACAATCCCTCCAGCGGCGGTGGCGGCTGCTTTTTGACTTCCGCCTGTGTGGAAGCCAAGGGTCTTTCCGATGATTGCCATGAGCTGACTGTTTTAAGACGTTTCAGGGAGGAATACCTTCGTCCGTTGCCTGAGGGAGAAGCTGAAATCGCTGAGTATTATGATGTTGCACCCAAAATTGTTGCAGCTATCAAAGAACGCGAAAACTGCTTGTCGATTTTTTCGGATATTTATGACAGCTTGGTAATCCCCTGCGTGGGTTTAATAGAGCAGGGAGATTACTCAGCAACACACAAAAAATATCGCAGTTTTGTAAACCAATTGAAGTTTGAATATTTAATTTAGTTATTACATTCAATTTATAAAAAGGAACATATAAGGCATGATTAAAGAAAAAGATTTAAGAGAAAGAGACCGTATTAGATATCGAGACGGAGAGGGGATTACTCTTGGAAGCGTTCAAGCAGGATTGGCTGAACTTGCGGACGAAAATGGTATAAAGATAGCTTTTAGCAATGAACAGGTGAAGTCCGGCAGTGTTTTTAACAGTGACGTCGAAGATTGTTTGTTAGTTTACCACCCTGAACATCGCAAGGACTATATTTGCACCGTTATTAGGGTTAAGCATCAGGGAAGACACGCTTTCTTGTACGTAGATAACTATGGTGAGAGTAAAATGTCAGGGAAAGTATATGCGGCTACTGATGGACGTAAGGCAGCCAAGGATGAGCGCAGAGGACTGCCGATGAGCGAACGCATCGGTGCTGCAGTTGGTGCTGGTATCGTAAATGGTGTAATGAGCATCGGCGCAAACAAAAAGAAGTTTGAAGAAGAAATGACCTGGTATACTATTGTTGATGATATACTTGAGGAACTCTGTGGAGAGTAGGAAAGCAAAAACCGCCCGGCAGGGCGGTTTTTTTATAATGCGCGGTGTATAAAGCCTCCATTTCACGGTAACAATACCAGTGTAATCCAAAAAAGTAAAATGGAGGTCAGCTTTATGAGCAGCAACAGCTCCGGCAAAAGGCTGGAGAGATTTTTTGCAGGCAAGGGCTTTTACATAGTCCTTTTCCTGTGTGCCGCGGTGATCGGCGTGTCCGCCTGGATCATGGCGGACGGAAATGAGACTATGAACGGGGATGTCCTCGGAAGCGATCTTAATCTGAGCAATCAGCGTGTAGAGACCGTTATTATCCCTGCCCAGCAGAATGTGGTGGCGGTGGACGCAATGGATGATGAAGTTCCTGTTGAGGCACCTTCTGTCAGTGACGAGGGCTTGGCAGAGACAGTCACCCAGCCCGAAACCGAGGGTGTTCAGGTCTGGCGTGAGGGCGATGTGATGGAGGTAGCAGCACCTGTGTACGCATGGCCTGTGTCCGGCGAGCTGGAGCGCAGACACAGTATGGACGCTCTGGCCTATGATGTGACTCTCAGCGATTGGCGCACCCATGACGGCATTGACATTCTGGCCGAGATCGGCACTGAGGTGAAGGCTGCACACTGCGGTACTGTGGAGAGCATCGAAACCGACGATCTCTACGGCGTCACCGTAACCGTCAGCCATGGTGACGGTACCAGAAGCGTCTACTCCAATCTGGCAGAGACTCTCAATGTGGCAGTAGGCGACTGGCTGGAGCCCGGTATGCTCATCGGCACCATCGGCGACTCTGCCCTGTGTGAGATCGGCCAGCAGCCCCATCTCCATTTTGCCATGAATATTGATGGCGAGAGCGTAGACCCCCTCGGCTATCTGCCCGCATAACAAAAAAAGGAAGACCACTCTGACAGAGTGGTCTTCCTTTTTGGTGGAGAGCGGCGGACTCGAACCGTCGACCTTCCGCGTGTGAGGCGGACGCTCTAACCAGCTGAGCTAGCCCTCCATAACAGAATGAATAATAGCACAGCGAGAAACACTTTTCAAGCTATAATTTGGCGGGTATAAAAAAATTTAAAAAATGGCAAAATTATTATTGACAATTTCATATAAGTTTGATAAACTTCCTATTGCTGTTCAGCAAATATATGGCGGCATAGCTCAGTTGGCCAGAGCACGCGGTTCATACCCGCGGTGTCCCCGGTTCGAATCCTGGTGCCGCTACCAAACAAAGGCGCAGCGTTTTACACTGCGCCTTTTATATGGCCCGTTGGTCAAGCGGTTAAGACACCG
>CAZYTE010000134.1:0-4345 GCA_964649425.1 uncultured Oscillospiraceae bacterium | reverse complement strand
CACTGTCGATTTTGTGGATAACTATGACAGCAGCATGCAGGAGCCCACTTTGCTCCCCACTGCTTTCCCAAATGTGCTGGTGTCTGCCAACTCCGGCATAGCCGTCGGCATGGCGAGCCAGATCTGCGGCTTCAATCTGAACGAAGTCTGCGAGACCACTATAAATTACATCAGCGATCCTGAATGTGATATTATGCTGACCATGCCCGCTCCCGATTTTCCCACAGGCGGTGAGATCATCTATGACAGAGCGGAGATGGAGAATATTTACAGAACCGGCCGCGGCAGCTTCAAGGTGCGCTCCAAATGGCGGCATCTGCCTAAGGAGAACATAATCGAGATCTACGAGATCCCCTATACCACCACTGCCGAGGCTGTGATCGACAAGGTGGCAGAGCTTATAAAGGCCGGCAAGATCCGTGAGATCAATGATATGCGCGATGAGACAGATCTTTCAGGTCTCCGCCTTGCCATTGACCTCAAGCGCGGCGTTGATCCCGAAAAGCTGATGCAGAAGCTCTTTAAGCTGACCACCCTGCAGGACGCATTTCCCTGTAACTTCAACATCCTTGTTGCAGGCAATCCCAAGGTCATGGGAGTCAGAGAGATCCTTGATGAGTGGCTGGCATGGCGCATGGAGAGTATCCGCCGCAGAGTTTTCTTTGACCTTTCAAAGAAAAAGGACAAGATGCATCTGCTGCGGGGCCTTGAGCGTATCCTGCTGGATATTGACAAGGCCATTGAGATCATCCGCAATACCGAGCTTGAATCCGAGGTCGTTCCCAACCTGATGATCGGCTTCGGCATCGATCAGATTCAGGCCGAGTATGTGGCGGAGATCAGGCTGCGCAATATAAACCGGGAGTATATCCTCAAGCGCACCGCCGAAATTGAGGAGCTGGAGCGGGACATTGAGGAGCTGGAGAGCATCCTCAACAACCGCCGCAAGATAAAGAACATCATTGTCTCCGAACTCAAGCAGGTCAACAAGAAATACAGCGCTCCCAGAAAGAGCACGATCGTATATGCCAGCCAGCTTGAGGAGTACAGCGAGGAGCAGCAGGTTGAGGATTATCCTGTCACCCTGTTCCTGTCTAAAGAAGGCTACTTCAAGAAGATCAGCGCCCAGTCTCTGCGCATGAGCAATGAGCAGAAGTACAAAGAGGGTGACAGTCTGAACCTCAGCTTTGAGTCCTCCAACGCAAGGGAGATCCTTTTCCTTACCGACAAACAGCAGATGTATAAGTGCAGAGTCTGCGATTTTGAGGACAGCAAGGCTTCTGTTCTGGGCACCTATATCCCCACAAAGCTCAAGATGGATGAGGGCGAAGCTGTCATCACCATGATCGACCCGGACGATTACAAGGGCAGCCTGCTCTTTGTGTTTGAAAACGGCAAGGCAGCAAGAATTGAGCTTGCTTCCTATGAGACTAAGACCAACCGCAAGAAGCTTATAAACGCCTATTCCGACAAGAGCCCGCTGGCTGCTGTTTTGCAGCTTAGGGACGATATTGACATCGCCTGCTACTCCAGTGACGATAGAGTTGTGGTATTCAACAGCTCCCTGCTGCAGCTGAAGACCAGCCGCAATTCTCAGGGCGTGGGCGTCATGAGCCTGAAGGCGAAGCGTATTCTCAAGACCGCTGTGCCTTTGACTGAGACCCAGATCAGCAATGTACCCCGTTACAGAGTCCGCTCCCTGCCTGCCGCGGGAGCGCTGCTTAAGAATGACGACAGAGAGGAACAGCAGCTTTCACTGCTGGATTAACGCGCCATGTTCAGAAAGCTTATAGCCTCAGCTCTCCTTGTGAGCATGTCCCTGAGCCTGATGGGCTGCAGCGGTATGTTCGAGAAGGAGTATGTGCACATAAGTGAATATACCGTTTCCGACCAGAGCAGCATCAGCAGTGACGGCAAGGTGGTCGTGCGCAATTTCAATGCCCTGAAGCAGGCCATATTGGATATTGTCTATTCCGAAAGCGGCAGAGGGCTGATCAGCTTTGATTCAACTTATGATGGTGATGCCGTTGAGGATATGGCCAGTGCCTGCTGGCAGGTCAGAACGCAGGATGCCATGTGCGCCTACTGCGTTGAGAACATAGCTTACGAGATGAATAAAATCGTCAGCTATTACGAGGCAGAGATTTCCGTGACCTACAGCAATGTGCTTGCAGGCGTGGGTGGAATATCCCGTATGCAGTACGCGACCGGTCTTGATGAGAAGCTTAACACGGCTATTTCCGAGGGCAGAAGAAAGCTGGTTCTGCTTATCAACCGCAGCAGCTATACTGCGGAGGGCATGGGCAGCCTGATCGAGGAGCTTTATAGGGAAAACCCCGCGGTTGCGCCCAGTATGCCGAAAGTGGAAGTCAATATGTTCAGCGGCAACGGAATGCAGAAGCTGTATGAGATAAACCTTGGCTATGAAATAAACAACGCTGAGCTGCGCAGCCGCCGGGATGCGGTTAATGCTGTCAGACCTTTTGAAAACATGCAGCTTGAGGATATGAGCCAGATGGACAAGGCTCTGCTTGCCTGCCGGTATCTGGTGGATAACTGCAGCTATGGCAGCGAGACTGCGGGTAACTCCATTTACTCCGCGCTTGTTCTCAAGGATGCGGACAGCGAGGGTCTGGCTTACGCATATGTGGAGCTCTGCCGACAGCTGGGGCTCAACTGCCGGATGATCTATGGCCAGTATAACTGGCAGGAGCATTGGTGGAACATTGTGGAAGTGGACGGAAACTATTACCATGTGGACATTAGTTCCTGCATGGAGGGAGATTTAAAGCCCGGCTTCCTGCTCAACGACCAGACGATCTGGGGCACTCACCGTTGGAATGTTTCAGCTTACCCCGCCTGCACAGGCGAACTGATATACGGCATCACTGAGGAAGAACTGCCGCAGGAGACAGAAGAAAATGAGGAAAGTTAGAATTACTGTTGTGAGAAAGGCAGTCTATCCCGATCTCATTGAAAAATACGAAAACCCTATTGAGCATGCCTGCGGCATGGAAGAAGGGCAGGTTTTCATAGCCAATGGCTGGGAGCGCCCGGATGGATTGTGCCTCAGCGCATGGGAGAGTATGTCTGCCTTTGTGATGACTCTTGCCCATGGCGGCGGAGATTTTTATGACGGCTGGATGAAGAATCCTGAATCTGCCATGATCTCCTGCAATGATGGTTTCAGACCTGTCAGCTTCCTTTTGGAAGCACTTGGAGAATAAAAAACCGCGTTCCCTTCAAACAAGGGAACGCGGTTTTTGTTTAGGTTTTTGTTTATATAAATCAGAATGCAACCTTCATGAACAGAGCTACACAGCAGAGGATAAGAGCGCAGGGAACATAGAGGAAGCGGCCGGCACTGTACCAGAGAGTGCCGTGGGGGCGGACTGTACCCTTGTTGATCTCGTCCATGATGTCGTCTTTCTTCATGATCCAGAACCAGCTGAGAGCACCGATAGTAGCGCCGATGGGAATGATGTAAATGGAGACAATATCCATCCAGGGGCCCCACTTGTGGATGGGCTCCATGTGCAGACCAAAGCCGAGGCAGACAACGCAGAGAATTGCCAGCACAGTTTTGCGGCTCAGCCTGGGGAAGCGGTGCTGCAGAGACTCGCCAACAGCCTCAAACATGTTCTGCAGAGAGCTGACACCGGCAAAGACCATTGCAGTGTAGAGGAAAATGGCAAAGAGCTGGCCGAAGGGGATATCCTGCAGGATCCTTGGCAGAGTCACGAACAGCAGAGAGGGGCCTGCCCCCACATCCAGACCGTATGCAAAGCAGGCGGGGATGATAACCAGTGCTGCCACCAGAGCCGCAATGGTGTCGAATATTGCGGTGCGGACAGCCACACGGCCCACATCCTCATTGTCGCTGAGATATGCACCGTAAACGATCATGCCGCTGCCGGTAACGGACAGGGAGAAGAATGCCTGGCCCATTGCCCAGACCCAGACCATGGGGTCTTTCAGCTCCTCCCAGCGTGGGGTAAACATGAATTTATAGCCCTCGGCAGCTCCGGGCAGCATGGATACCCGAACTGCAAGAATGACGAAGATAATGAAGAACAGGGGCATCATGATCTTGTTGCTCTTCTCAATGCTCTTGGCGCCCAGCAGCAGGGTGAGTAGAGTGCCCACAACAACAATAATATGGAAGGGGATAACAGAGTAGTCGGAGCCAGAGAAAGCGCCGAACCAATTTGCTGTGTCCACAGTCATCAGGCTGCCGGTGAGAGAATCGAAGAAAGCTTTGAGCACATAGGCGATGATGACCGCATATCCGATCGCTATGCACATGGAGCCTGCCAGAGGCAGCCAGCCAAGCAGACCACCCACC
>CAZYTE010000133.1:0-4350 GCA_964649425.1 uncultured Oscillospiraceae bacterium | reverse complement strand
GCTCTACTGCTCCGGCGGCTGTGCCGCCAACGCATACCATGCCACCGGCTCTGTCACCGGTGTATATGAAAACGGCTGTAAGCTCTTCTGCAAGCGCATGGAGTGCGCCATTATGGTGGCCATCGCAAGAGCGCTGAATCAGTAATATGGAAACTCCAATCTGTGATTTTGTAAAAGCATACAGTGAAAAAAACGCCCTGCGCCTGCATATGCCCGGTCACAAGGGCGCCGGCTTTCTGGGTGTTGAAGCACTGGACATAACCGAGATAAAGGGCGCTGACAGCCTGTATGAGGCACTTGGCATCATTGCCGAGAGTGAGAAAAACGCAAGCCGGATCTTTGGCTGTCCCACATATTATTCCACTGAGGGCTCATCCCAGTGCATCAGGGCAATGCTGTATCTTGCTTTGCTCCATGCCAAAAAGCAGGGCAAAAAGCCGCTTATAGCCGCCGCGAGGAATGTACACAAGACTTTTCTCAGCGCAGCGGCTCTGTTGGATTTGGATGTGCTTTGGATTTGTCCGGAAAAGGAAGAATCCTACCTGTCCTGCAGCTTCAGACCGGAGTATCTGGAGAATGTGCTGGCTGACGCGGAAGAACTGCCTGCGGCAGTGTATCTTACAAGCCCCGATTATCTTGGCCTTATGGCAGACATCACCGGCATTGCCAATGTGTGCCGCAGGCATGGTATCCTGCTGCTGGTTGACAATGCCCACGGAGCATACCTCAGGTTACTTGAAGGCTCCCTGCACCCCATGGATCTGGGTGCTGACATGTGCTGCGCTTCTGCCCACAAAACTCTTCCTGTGCTCACAGGCGGAGCTTATCTTCACCTCTCCCCTGCCCTGCCTGAGCATGTTACTTCGCAGGCAAAAAACGCTCTGGCGCTGTTTGGCTCCACCAGCCCTTCATATCTGATAATGCAGTCTTTGGATGCAGCCAACAGATATATGTGCGGCTGCCCGGAGAGCGTCCAGCACTTTGTTGACAAGACTGATGCGCTCAAGACAAGGCTTGAAAAGCACGGTTTCAGCCTTTACGGCAATGAGCCTTTAAAACTGAGCATATCTGCAAAGCCCTACGGCTACACCGGCAGAGGGCTGGATGAGCTTCTTTTGCGGCAAAACATCGTCAGCGAATTTGCGGATCCGGATTACATAGTTTTTATGCTCACCCCCTATATTGGCGATGAGGGCCTGCATCGCCTTGAAAAAGCACTGACAGGTATTGAAAAAAAATCCCCAATCGTCACTCAGGCTCCCCGCTTCCACAAATGTGAAAAGCGAATGTCCATCAGGGATGCCTCTCTATCAGTATCGGAAGTAATCCCTTGCTGTCAGGCTGAGGGCAGGATCCTTGCCGCCGCCAGCGTCAGCTGCCCTCCGGCAGTTCCTATTCTGGTCTGCGGAGAGCAGATAGATAAAACAGCCATAGAATGCTTTGAGTATTACGGCATTGAAAACTGCACAGTTATTACAGAGTAGAAGAGATATAATATGGACAGCGTAAAACTGCTTAAAGTCATTTTGAATATCGGCGCTGCCATGATACGAAGCGGTGCGGAGACCTACCGTGTGGAGGACAGTCTATACCGCATTTGTGCGGCCTACGGCTTTTCTGACTGCAATCTCTGGGTCATCCCCTCAAATATTCAGGCAACCGTCACCGATCCTGATGGTCAGGTCCTGACTCAGATCAGGCACATCCGAAGTACCGGCACCAATTTTGACCATCTGGACAAGCTGAACGATCTATCCCGAAAGATCTGCGTTGAAACCCCCGATGAGAACACTCTTTCCCAGATGCTCAGTGAGGTTCTTGCCCGGGAAAAGCTGCCGGTCTGGACCAGTTATGTGGCCGCGGTAATGAGCGGCGTTGGCTTCAGCGTGTTCTTTAACTGCGACTTTGCTGATGCTCTGGTGGCTGCCTGTGCTTCCATAATAATCATCTGGCTTGAGCACAGACTTGACCGCAGGGAGAGCAATCCTCTGGTCTACAATTTCATAATCACTTTCATTACCGAGGTCTTTATCATCATTGCTGTGCATTTGGGCTTCGGACACCATGTGGGTTACATTTCCGTTGGTGTTGTCATGCTGCTTATCAGCGCCATGGCGACCACCATCGGTATAAACGATCTGGCCCATATGCATATTCTCTCCGGCGTTGTTAACATCCTCAAGTCCCTCAACGGCTCCGTCGGCATTGCACTGGGCATTGCCGCTCCCCTGCTGCTTTTGAAGGGTATCGGCAGTAATGAAATAATGAGCCTGAACACAAATGTTCCGGTTTCTCTCATTTCATGTACCGTAGGCTGCGCAGGCTTTGCCATTTTATATAATCTCAGGGTCAGGAAGTTTCTAATATGTGGTCTGGGCGCTTTTATCACCTGGCTCAGCTACCTGATATGCTATAAGCTCTACCCCAACAATTTCGCGGCTACGCTTTTTGCCGCGGCCATGTGCTCAGTGTTTGCGCAGATATCGGCCCGTTTGGCAAAAACGCCCTCCAGCATTTTTGTAACGGTTTCGGTTTTCCCTGTGATCCCGGGAGCTGCACTGTATTACACCATGTACGGTCTTGTCACCGCTAACAGAGAACTCGCTCAGGCAAAGGCTCTGGATCTGATTTTGACCTGCTGCGCCATTGTCCTTGGATTCATGGCCGTGGAAGTCATCTATAAATACCTTTTAAAACAAAGATTTCGTCCATACAAGTAAAAGCACCTTAATGGTGCTTTTACTTTTTTCTGTCTTTTTTTCGGTGTGCAGAAGGTAAACTCAGTTTATTCTCAGTTTAGACTTGAGTATTAGTTTGTTCCGTGATAACAGTGAAAAGGAGATTGTGCCAAGTGGATGAGAAAAAGCACTCTTTGTGCTTTCGTTTCATAAAAAGCTCTGTTCGCTTGTTCTATCCCAACACGGAAGTGATCGGCTATGAGAATTTAGGCGATGAGCCCTGTATCATTGTCGGCAACCACTGCCAAATGCACGGCCCCATTGTCAGCGAGCTGTTTTTCCCGGATAACTATTATACATGGTGTGCCGGTGAAATGATGCAGCTGAAGGAGGTTCCGCCCTATGCCTACATGGATTTCTGGTCACAAAAGCCGGGATATATCAAGTGGTTTTATAAGCTGCTTTCCTATGTTATTGCCCCCCTTTGTGTCTGCATCTTCAACAACGCGCGCACCATCGGAGTATACCGGGATATAAGGCTTAGGAACACCTTTAAGGAGAGCATTGAAAAACTGGAAAGCGGTTCAAGCATCGTTATTTTTCCGGAGCAGGCAGTTGAGCACAACAATATTGTCTATGATTTTCAGGAGGGTTTTATCGATGTGGCCCGAATGTACTATAAACGCAGCGGTAAGGCTGTAAAGTTTGTGCCTCTGTACATTGCCCCCGCTCTGAAAAAAGCATATCTGGGAAATGCTGTTGAATTTAATCCCACCGCAGCCATTGCCCAGGAGCGTAAACGCATCTGCGGCTACCTGATGGATCAGATAACGGATATTGCCCGCTCCCTGCCGGAGCACACTGTTGTGCCCTATATGAATATCTCAAAAAAGCTCTATCCGTCAAACATCCCCAATGAGGACAGCACCAATGAAAACACCGGAAGTTGATTACAGGCAGTTTCGCCTGAGACGAATCAATGAGCCTGAATTCTCTCATTTAAAGCTTCTGCTGGGCTGGGTAGGCTACTTTGCCCTCTACTTTCTCACGGAGAATCTTATCCCCCGGGAGAACTGCTATGTTATGCACTGCCGGCTTGATGACCTTATCCCCTTTTGCGAGGTTTTCATCATTCCCTATGTGCTCTGGTACCTGCTGGTGGCAGGCTCGCTGCTGTATTTTGCGCTGTATGATGTGGACAGCTTCAAAAAGCTGATGAAATACATAATCATAACCCAGGTGATTGCCATGGCGGTATACATTATCTTTCCCAACCGTCAGGACTTGCGTCCCGCGGTCTTCCCCCGGGATAATATTCTCACTGATATAGTGTCTGTCATCTATTATGTTGACACCAGCACCAATGTCTGCCCCTCGCTTCATGTGGCCTATTCGCTGGGCATTGCCTCTACATGGCTCAAAAGCAAAGCTCCCGGCAAAGTCAGCAAGGTATTGATCACCGCTTTTGCTCTGCTCGTCTGCATATCCACAGCCTTTGTCAAACAGCACTCGGTTCTGGATGCTTTGGCTGCGCTGCCCATGTGTATATTTGCCGAAATCATCGTATTTGGAAAGTATTACAGGCGCAGAAAAGCCGTTACTTAACATGTGCCCTGTAAAGCCGTATTCTGCTGCGGGTTTGCCAAAACATATTGGAGATATAAACGCATAA
>CAZYTE010000132.1:0-4355 GCA_964649425.1 uncultured Oscillospiraceae bacterium | reverse complement strand
ATCCAAACAGCATAGGCCGCATAAATATGCGTATGCGCATACTGGGCGGCAATGTCCTTGAAGTGACAATAAAGGATTGGGGAACTGGTATAAATGATGTGAAGCAGGCCATGAGCCCACTCTTTACCACCGGTGGAGAAGACCGCAGCGGTATGGGCTTTACGATCATGGAAAGCTTCATGGATAAAGTGAAGGTGCGTTCAAAACCCGGAAAAGGCACCAGCGTGACAATGTACAGGGGCATTAGTACCCGCGGCGATAAATCATGAGCGAAGTTTTATATGCCGATATCAGAGCGGCTCAGCAGGGGGACAGGGAAATTGCGGGCAGACTGCTTGAAGAAAACTCCGGGCTGATATGGAGCATTGTCCGGCGCTTTTTCGGCCGTGGCGTGGATGCTGACGACCTATATCAGCTTGGCTGCGTGGGCTTTCTAAAGGCAATAGACGGCTTTGACGAAGCCTTCGGAACAAAGTTTTCCACCTACGCCGTGCCAAAAATTTCAGGTGAGATACGCCGTTTCCTAAGAGATGACGGCACGATAAAAGTCAGCCGCGGAATCAAGGAGCAGGCCAACCAGATCAGAACAGCAAGAACAGCCCTTGAACAGCGGCTTGGAAGGGAACCTACACTGTCGGAGATTTCCCGGGAAACGGGAATCAGTCCCGAAGATATTGCCCTTGCGGAAACAGCGACAGGCCCCGCAGAGAGTCTTCAGCGGGAAAGCGGGGACGAGGGCTTTACACTTGAACTGGTGCTGGGTGACTACGGAGCAGAAGAGAGAATGGTCGAGCATGTGGCGCTGAGAGCCGCCCTGGAAAAGCTGCCTGTGAAAGAACAACAGGTATTGTCTCTGCGTTATTACCACGGTATGACTCAGCAAAGCTGCGCAAAGGTGATGCAGGTATCACAGGTGCAGGTGTCAAGACTTGAGCGAAAGGCTGTTGATCAATTGCGGGATTTATTAGATAGTTGAAAAGCGATAAGAACTCCCACTGTAAGCTGAACTTACAGAGGGAGTTGATACCTTGATAGATCACATTCCAAAACCGCTGAGCAAGCAACTTAGTGCTAGTTACTCTGTTATTAGATTGAATAAACAAAATTAGTTTTGTGATGATACAGATTTCTAAGAAATACAGATAATGTATTTTGCATAATAGGAGTAGACAAATCCATTACTGGGGCCCCAATAGCCAACTGGCTATTGGGGCTTTTTTCATACATAGATTTCCGATAGAATGCTGCGAAGGCTGAGCTGATCAGACTCTATTACCGCAAACATGTGAGGGATATCTATGGTAAAACAAAAAAATACACAGTTGGAATCTATTGCAGACTATCCAAAGATGATGATTTGAACGGAGAAAGTCAAAGCATCGGCACCCAAAGGTCAATGCTGAAAAGCTATTGCAGAGAAAACGGATATGAGGTGTATCGGGAATACATTGATGATGGATATTCCGGGTGAATTTTGATCGGCCACAGTTTCAGATAATGCTCAGTGATATTGAGAAACAGCGAATAGATGTCAATCATCTTTTGCCAAATCATATCCCCATATACACAAAAAGCACCCTTTTCAGGATGCTTTCACTTATTTTTCTGTACTCTTTTCCTTGATTCTTCATTATATGCTGCCATTGCCTTGACAGCTTCTTCAGGTGCTTTGTCAGTGGGAACATAACCTACACCCGCTTTGTGCGTGTACCAATCTTCATGGCTACAAAAGACTATATAATTAGGATCAATTTTCACTGAAACACACCTCCTTTCTTCAGCATAGTTATTATATCATTATTATTTGCCCATACATTTGTGGGGTTAGCAGCGATTTCGATAATACTTGCGGCCAGTGAAATAACATCAAGAACCGTTTCTGCCGCATTTCCTTCAGCGTCACGATAATTAACAGGGTTACCATTTCAATACGCAAACATATTGCAACCAACAACACCCTGACCGGTGTTAGCAACCGTGTCTGAATTAATGAATCTGCAAACGACAGGATCATAATATCTGCTCTGCAGGTAATACCAACCGGAGTCGGTGTCGTAGTAGTATCCGCAGTAGCGCAGAGGATTAATCTCTGCCATGGCACCGGTGGTGCCCATGGGCAGACCCCAAGCGTTGTAGGGGTACTCGGCTACACTGAAGCCCTCGGCATCAACCAGACTGATGACATCGCCCTGCAGATTGGTGATGTAGTAGTACATGACGGGGGAAGCGGCTTCGCCTGCCTTATAAGACATGGCGTAAGGCTTGCCGCTCTCATCATAGAAGAACTCCAGAGACTTGCTGTCATAGTGCTCGGAAACCAGCTTGGTACCCTGCCAGATGTACTTGTGCTCTACACCATTAACGGTCTTGGTTATGCGCAGACCATTGACATTGTAGGTGTAGGAGACATTCAGGCCGGTGTCAGGCTTAACTTTTTAATAATATGTCTTTTTAAGATCAAACACTCGCTTATTTAGAATATTACATTCATATCAACGCCGCCGTTGATTCCGTTTACTTTGCCGGAGTCTGTGAACTGCCAAATGTCATAGCGGTTCGCGTAGCCGGGGAGGCGGTTATCGGAGCTGTAGTTTGCAAGCCAGATCTTATACTGGCTGATGGAATTAAAATCGATATGGTCGGTATAGAAGTATTCGCCGGAATAAACACCTGCCTGATATCCACCGTTCTCAATGGTTTGGCAGAAGGCATTCAATACTGCTACACGGCTCGCCATATCAAGCTTGTCTGCACGGCCGTCCGGATACATTCCGGAGTATTCCATGTCGATGAAAATTGGCAAATCAAGAGATCTGCCGTTAACAACTTCAAGCGCAAGCGTTGCTTCCTGAACAGCTTCAAGCTCGGTAATGGCGGTGGAGTAAAAATAAACGCCGATTTTCAGGCCTGCTGCCTGTGCCTTGGACAGATACTCCTTAGCCATACTGTCGTAATAGAGTTTGCCAAATTCCCAGGTACGGCCGCCGACACGGATTATGGCAAAATCGACACCCTGAGCTTTTACGGCCTGCCAGTTTATATCCTCATTGTAGAAAGAAACGTCGATACCAAGCTGACTTGCCTTAACGCCGAACTGGTTGAAGTAGTGGAGGCTTCCGTCGATTTCCTTGAGACCCTTTACGGCGTTGCCGTCGCTGTCAAAGTAATACACCGAGCCATCAATAGTCTGCCAGCCAACACGGCGCGTTGAGGATTCCGTTACAGGGGTGGCGCTTATGTAATACTTGTCAACAGGGGTATTGTCAGCATTGATGAGGACTTCACTAACATAATATGCAACCGGATTGGGGTTATCGGCGGTAGGCGCGGGCTGAACGAGGGACATGCCATAGTCCACCACTCCGTCATTGTCCTCATCAATAGGCAGAACATTGCTCTCGGTTACACCGTCTTTCAAAAGCAGAAAACCATTAGGGCCAAGGTGGTAATCATATGTATAGGTTTGGTTGCCCATATCATCCACAACAGGTCGTTCTTCAACGATCTGACCTGTGCCAATTGCTTCCGGAGGGGTCTCAATGACTTCCGGAACCAATGTTACCGGCGTATCTGCTTTCAGCTCCTCAGGGCTGTAAAGCTCCTCCAGCGTGTTGACATATACGATGGCTTCCAGATCCTCAATGGGCTTATACTCAACTTTTGCCTTGACTGTGCGGGTGATGGATTCAGCTGTTTCGTATCGTTCATGCTCAAGCATATCAACGGAATACTCACCAGCCTCAAGATCTACTATGTAAAATGCGCCGTCACTGTCTGCACTGAAAACATAACTCTCGCCGCCGGGATAATGAAGCCTGATCTGTGTATCGGTGCTTGTGATTTGTCGGTTATTTTCATCATAAAGCTTGATATAAAGATCCCGCTCGGTGGAAAAAGCATCCAGTCGAGTTGCTGTTTTTGTAATCGGAGTTGGAGTTGGCTCCAAAGTTGGTGCAGAAGTGGAGGACGGCTCGGCAGCAATGATCTGGATCGGCGTTGGCTCAGGCACCGCGGCTGGCGCTGATTCCTGCTGTACTGCTTCCTGCGGTGCAGCATCATTTGCCTTGATAATTTTAGCAAAAGTTTTGATCTGTGGAGAGAGGATAAGCAGAGAAATGAGCACAGCGATGCAGGGCAGGGCAACCATAAACTGCTTTTCATATTCCGGGGAATTCATTATATCCCAGAGTTTTTTTAATATCTTCATCTATTGCTCTCTTTCGTGAAAGTAGTTTAAGGATACAGCATGGTAAATGCCTTGTCAATGATTTTGCCCGTTGAGAAAATTTGGGCAATGTGTTAATATCAATGCCATGATGACTGATTTTGAAAAACGCTATATTGCAGCACGAAAA
>CAZYTE010000131.1:0-4539 GCA_964649425.1 uncultured Oscillospiraceae bacterium | reverse complement strand
AGCAGATCCAGATGGACATGATGGGCATCATCAGGTTCATGGACTTCATGGTAGCGGCGGTCTGGGGGTCGGTGGGATTGTTCATGTTGCTGATCTTCATGGAGAGCCAGGACAGACCGGCGGAAATGAAGGGGATCAGGAACAGACCAAGGGCGGGGAGCCAGATGCTCACATCGCTCCAGTCGGTCTTCATGAAAAAGTTCCACTGGGGCTGGTCACCCAGATTAAGACCCAGGAAGCTCAGGTCAAGGTTGATAAAGTTGGGATCCAGCTTACCGGCAAGATCTGCGGTAAGAGTGTCCCAGTTTTCATGAGACAGCTTTGCGAAGGCAATCTCAGCGTATGCATCGGCCTTCTCAGGAATGACATAAAGGCCGGCGTTTACGAAATAATCCTGCAGTACAGTGACAAAGTCCTCTGCGACATACATCATACGGGTCAGAGGCTGACGGATGACGCTGTACAGTGCGATCAGGATGGGGAAGGGAATCAGCGACCAGAGGCAGCCGGACATGGGATTTACGCCGTTTTCGCGGTACATCTTCTGCATTTCGGCCTGCAGTCTCTGGGGATTGCCTTCATGTCTTCTCTGCAGCTCCTGCATCATAGGCTGCAGGCGGGTGTTGCGCATCATGCTCTTCTTGCTCTTTGCCATGAAGGGGAAAAGAACAATATTAACCACCAGAGCAAAGAGAATAATAGCAGCGCCGTAGTTTCCGGTCAGCTCGTAGAGGCTCATCATGAGCCATGCGAAGGGTTTAGTAATTGCTGCCCACATAATAACTCCTAAATTTCTTCTTTTTTAAGGCGATTGCCGCCTTAGGGCACAGGGTCATAAAAGCCGCGCTTGCCCCTGTAAAAGGGGTGGCAGCAGCATATGCGCCTGAGAGCCATCCAGCCGCCTTTAAGGGCGCCGTATTTCTCAATGGCTTCAAGGGCATATTGGGAACATGTGGGGGTGAAACGACAGCAGGGAGGACGGGCGGGGGAGATATACTTCCTGTAGAAGGCTATGGCGGCCAGCATAAATTTCTTCATGCTATTTCACCAGATCAAGCTTTTCACAAGCCTTCAGGAAAGCGTTGTCAATGGCGGAATACTTCGCGTCAACGCACTTTCCCCTTGCCACAATAATAATGTCGTAGCCTGTTTTGAGTCCGGGCGCATTGAGCCTGTACACCTCACGCAGGCGGCGGCGGACGCGGTTGCGCACCACAGCCTTACCCAGCTTTGTGGATACGGTATAGCCCAGACGGTTCCCGTCCATACGATTGCGGCGGCAATAGACTACCATGTAAGGGGTAACGGCACTCTTTCCCTTAGAGTACAGACGCCTGAAATCACTGTTCTTTTTTAAGGTACATCTGACTTTCAAGCTTCATCACCTCTCGTTGGAGCCGACCCTGAGGCCCCGCAACCGAAAAACTCTGTAAACACCTAAAGGGCGGATCACTCCGCCCTAAAAATATTCTCGTTTCGAAATGCCCACAAGCTCTTAATTAGTAGCTGAGCTTTGCTCTGCCCTTTGCTCTGCGGCGAGCAAGAACCTTGCGGCCGTTAGCGGTCTTCATTCTCTTGCGGAAACCATGCTCCTTCTTGCGCTGAAGCTTCTTAGGCTGGTAAGTACGAACCATTAGTGTGCACTCCTTTCAGGTAGTAATACTCAACATCGGCAGGGAAAACCGAAGTAGTTGACAAATTAAATAACCACTTGGCGGACAGTGCCGCCGAGTGGCTATTATAACTATTTTTTGCCTGTATGTCAATAAAATTTTGATTTTTTAATTGATATCCTTGCCGCTGATGTAGCCACGGAGAGGTTTTTGAAGCAGCAGCCCTGCCAGCAGGCACAGGATAATGCAGGGGACAAGATAGCTTGCGTTATACAGCGCGGAGTAGATCCAGGGGCTGGTCATGGTCATGCCGAAGAAGCTTTCGGGCATATATTCGCCCCAGACGCTTGCGCCCACCACATAGGCCACCAGAAACCTCGCCAAACCGCCTACAAGGGTGCCCCAAACGATACTGTTCTTGCTCCTGCTGAAAAGACCTGCAAGGCCCAGAACGGTGTAGCCCAGAATATAGTCACCGATAATTGACTGCCAGCCCCATGCATAGGCACCGTCCAGCAGAAGCTGCAGCAGGCTGTATGCAAAGGCGGCCAGCATACCGGGGCCAATGCCCCAGCGGGCACAGTAGAGGAAGATGGGCAGCATGCCGAGGGTGATGGAGCCGCCGGTGGGCAGGGAAAAGAGCTTGATGTAGCCTAAGATCTGAGCCATGGCTACGAAGACTGCGCCCTCGCACAGGGCGCGGAGTTTCAGGTGTGAATTTGCTTTCATGTTTTTACCTCCAAAACCAGCCGAAACGATATAGTACAAATCCGCTCCACCGGGAGTATTTTCGTCTCATGCTTTATTTCATTCTTTGATGGGCACAAAGCCCATCTGCATCATTGCAATTTCGCCTGAAACGAAAATCCTCTCCTGTGGAGTCTTCGATTTCTGAGCGCATATAGGCAGATGATGCCAGGCGGCATCTTGCAGATGTGTCGCAACCCATCAAAAGATGGCAAGGACGCAGCATCAAACTATATGCGTTCAGAAACGGGTTCGGACTATATCATTTCGGCTATTTCGGAAGCTGAGAAATGCAAAAACCGCAGGTTCAGAAAATGAACCTGCGGCAATAGTCACATACCTCTGTTTCCTACGCCGGCATTACCCGGATCAGGTTCCATGGTCCGAAGGCTTAATTTCGCCCCGTCTCAGCCGGGAAAGTACCCAGCACCCATATTTCTGTTTGTGGAAGAATTATACATCCGTTCTTTGGCGAAGTCAATTGATTTTAAGGATAAATTCCTGAAAGAATTTAAGCTTTTTCAGCTGCCGCATAAGGGGGAAGCCTACTATAAACATTACTCCCGCCTCGCCGAGCCCTACCTGCAGACCGTTGAGGGCCAGCACCTCGGGATGCTGAAAGATACGCAGACCCATGTAGGCTTCGGTAATGATGATGCCGATTATGACGGCATTGAAAACTACCGGCATCAGGCAGGCCAGAAGCTGGCCCTTTGTATCCTGCCGCCTTTTGCCGATGGCGGCGGTGCAGAGGGCTGCACCCAGAGTGGCGAGAGAGCCGAAGATAACATCAAACACATTGCCCGTCAGCAGGTTCGCCGCCGCACAGCCCACAAACAGGCCCCATGCGGTAGAGGGGATGAAGAAGGGCAGAATACACAGCGCTTCCGATAAGCGAAACTGCAAGGCCCCGTAGCTGATAGGCGCAAGCACCATGGTCAAAACTGCGTAGGCCGCGCCCACGATAGCGGCTGTGGTCAGGGTGAGACTGCGTTTGTACTGGTTTTTCATATTGAGTTGCCTCCATTTTTTCATTTATATTCCACAGGGTGTGGAAACCTGTGGTGATTACGGGATAAGGTACTGCGATGGCGCAGCGGGGGTGCGCGAGGGGTAACAAAGTGTCGCTGCGGTAGTGAATGACATGCCAGTGGCATGTCAGAGCCGCAGCGTGACCGAGCCGCAGCGAGAAGAGACCCGCCTCGCATTTCAATAAACCGCCGCAGAAAGCCTTGGGGCTTTCTGGCGAAGCAGCATTTTGGCAAGACAAAATGCTCGGCGGAAGGCGGTCAAAAAGCCAAAAGGCTTTTTGGCAAGCCGGTGGAAACCTGTGGTAATCATGGAAATATTGCTGCAATGGCGCAGCGGGGAATTTATTCGCCTTTAGGCTCCAGGCGGCGGAGATAGGAAAACTCGCAGCCGCAGTAGAGCTGGCGGTAGATGCCAAGCTTTTCGGAAAGCTCAACGGAGCGGTTTTCCCCGTCCTTTTTCTTAAAATCCGAGGGCAGCCATTTTACGCCCTCCTGGTTGGCGATCTCCTCAGCGATGGAATTTATGCGCACCGCGTCCTTGTGGCGGGAAACGGTGAGAGTGGTGCAGAAATAGTCAAAGCCAAGCTCCTTTGCGGTCTGGGCGGTTTTTCTCAGGCGCAGCCGGAAGCACTCGGTGCATCTTCTGCCGCCCTCCGGTTCGTCCTCAAGGCCGGGCACGACAGCGTAATAATCTTCACTGCTCCGGGGCAGGGGAATGAGCCTTACCCTATCCGCAAAGCCCATTTTTTCAAGGACCTCAGCCTGAGTGGCGAAGCGCTTTTCAAACTCGGCTTCAGGGTAGACATTGGGGTTGTACCACAAAATGCTCACATCAAAATATTCTGTTAAGAACTCCAGCACGGAGCTGGAGCAGGGGCCGCAGCAGCTGTGCAGCAGTACCTTGGGTCTGGTGCCATTCAGCTTCTGGACGAGCCGTTCCATCTCTCTTTGATAATTTCGTCTGTTCATGAGAGGGATTATACCACAGTCATTCCGGAAAAGCCATATTTTCTTGACTGACAGCGTCGCATAAGGTATATTATAGTATAGCATAGTATTAAGAGGTGTAAACCATGGACAACAGAACCAACAAGCAGAACTACTATCTGGATATTGCTGATTCCGTTTTGAACCGCGCCACCTGCCTC
>CAZYTE010000130.1:0-4548 GCA_964649425.1 uncultured Oscillospiraceae bacterium | reverse complement strand
GTGGGTGGCGTCCACCTCGTCCTTACGGTAGACTCGGCCTGGGGCGATCATGCGGATGGGCAGTTCCTTGCTCTCCATGGCGTGAACCTGCATGGGAGAGGTCTGGGTGCGAAGCAGGATCTTACTGTCCTCGGTGAAGTAGAAGGTGTCGGTCCACTCGCGGGAGGGGTGGCTGTCCTCAATATTAAGCTTTGTGAAGTTATACTCGGCAAACTCAACCTCGGGGCCGTCAACGATTTCAAAGCCCATGCCGATAAAAATGTCCTTGATCTGGTCAAGCACATTGTACATGGGGTGCTTATGACCCAGAGCCTTCTTCTTGCCGGGCAGGGTAACGTCCAGAGCTTCATCGCAGAGCTTCTGCTGCAGCATGACGGAGGAAAGCTCTCCCTTGCGCTTTTCAAGAGCGGACTCAATATCAGCGCGAAGCTCGTTTGCCAGCTGACCCATAACGGGACGCTCCTCAGCGGAAAGCTTGCCCATCTGGCGCAGGATGCCGGTGAGCTCTCCCTTTTTGCCCAGATATTTAACTCTCAGTGCCTCAAGTTCCTCAGCACTGTTGGTCTCAACAATTGCTTTGATCGAGCTCTCTCTGAGAGCCTGCATTAACTCTTTCATCTTATTCTCCTCTTATTTAAAAATAAAAAGCTTACAAAAAATAAAAGCCTCCGCCCCACAGACAGGGACGAAAGCATAACTTCCGCGGTACCACCCAGATTCGGCAAAGCCGCACTCGCAGAACTTAACGCGTTCTTCACGCCGGGATTAACCGGAGCTCCGGGGCGAACCAAGCACAGGCAGACAAGGGGGCTTTCAGCCGCCGACCCCCACTCTCTTTATGCCGCTTTAAGTGCTATTTTCCCTTTCACAGCGCCAATCATGGTAACATATCGCAGGCTTTTTTTCAAGCCCTATTTGCCAAAAAAGCTTAGCAAAACTTTTACCTCTCTTTCATTGACTAATTCGGCCTGCTGTGATTATAATAAATACCGTAGCATACAATGGGGCAGAAGTAGGTTTGGAGGTAATCTATGAAGCGAACTTGCCTTGTTGTATTGCTGGTATTCTCTTTTCTGCTCTGCGGATGCGGCAGCAAAAAGGAGGAAAAATTTTTAAACGATTTTTCCGCCGCGCTGAGCGAACGCTCAGACCTGAGCTTTGTGGGAAAGCTGCGATGCGAATATGATGACAGGACCGTCAGCTTTACGCTGCAGTACAAGCAGCAGGAAAATGGCTGCCTGATCACCGTTCTGCAGCCGGAGGAAATTGAGGGGATCTGCGTGGAGCTCGGTGAAAAGGGCTCTGTTTTAAAGTATGATGAGCTGTTTGTGGATACGGGCGATCTGGATGAGTATGGTCTTAGCCCCCTCAGCGCCCTGCCCTTACTGGCAGACAGCCTGCGCGGCTCATACATGGACTCTGTCCGATACGAGGGCAATGAGCTCGTCTATACCCTGGTCCCCGCAGATGATATAAATTTGGACATCTGGTTCAGTGCAGAGGATATGATACCCCGCCACGCTGAGATAATCAGTCAGGGCCGGGTGCGAATCTTCTGCGATCTGGAGAGCTGGAGGTAAAGCTTAAATGAACGATTTGCAAAAGAGAACGTGGGCTGAAATAAGCCTTGACAATATTCGCCACAATTACCGCTCCATCCGTGCCGCCCTGCCTGAGGGCTGCCGCTTTCTGGGCGTCGTGAAAGCTGATGCCTACGGCCACGGTGCGTTGCCGGTTTCAAAGCTTCTGGAGGAAGAGGGCGCGGATTATCTGGCGGTATCATGTCTGGATGAGGCGCTGGAGCTTCGTGAGGGCGGCATAAATATGCCCCTGCTCATCCTTGGCCACACGCCCCCCAGATATACCCAGCTGCTCATTGACAATAACATTACCCAGACTGTCAGCTGCCTTGCCAAGGCTCTGGAGTACTCTGAAAGGGCCCAGTTTATAGGCAGGGATCTGAAAATACATATAAAGCTGGATACCGGCATGTCCAGGCTGGGCTTCCTCTGCTCGGGAGAGTATTTTGAGGAGGGGCTTGACAATGTAGCCCGTGCCTGCGGGCTTCCCAATCTCCATGTAGAGGGTATGTACACCCACTTTGCCGTGTCTGATGAGCCGGTTGGAGATAATGTCCAATACACAAAAAACCAGTTTGAATTGTTCACTAAATTCACAAAAAAACTGGAAAATATTACCAAAAACAGGTTGGAGTTGTACCATTGTGCCAACACCGGTTGTGTGGTAAATTATACTGGGTATGAGTTGGACATGGTCCGCCCCGGCCTGCTTCTCTACGGCTACGGGGATCCGGAAGGCCGCTTCGGTCTAAAGCCCTGTATGCGCCTTGTGACCACTGTCAGCACCATTAAATTCTATGAACCTGACACATGCGTAAGCTATGGCCGCCGTTTCGTTACCGACAAGCGCACCAGAATGGGCGTGCTCCCCATAGGCTATGCCGACGGTCTGCCAAGACTGATTTCCAACAAATGCTCCTTTGCCGTGAAGGGCGGTTTTGCTCCGCAGCGGGGCAGTATATGTATGGATATGTGCATGGTCGATCTCAGTGATCTGCCTCAGGTAGATGTGGGCAGCGAGGTTGAGCTTTTCGGCAGCGAAAACAGCATATACAAGCTGTCTGATGCAGCAATGACCATACCCTATGAGCTGCTGTGCGCAGTATCAAAGCGAGTACCCAGAGTATACAAATAACTCCTTAGATAAAAACTGAGAGGTGCCGAAATGTCAATTATGGACTTTCTGCAGCAGATGATATCAAACCCCATGCTGATGGTTTCCACTCTGCTGACTCTTGGCGTCATTCTTGTCAACGGCTGGACTGACGCTCCCAATGCGATTGCCACCTGCGTATCCACCCGGGCAATCAAGGTAAGACCCGCCATTGTTATGGCGGCCATCTTCAATTTCCTTGGTGTTTTTGTGATGACCACCATCAACGCCTCCGTGGCCGCCACCATATACAACATGGTAGACTTCGGCAGTGACGCGAGACTCTCCCTTATAGCTCTGTGCGCTGCCATGGCCGCCATAGTCATCTGGGCGACCGCCGCATGGTATTTCGGCATCCCCACCAGCGAGAGCCATGCGCTTATCGCCGGTATCTCCGGTGCCGCTGTGGCAATTCAGAACAGTTTCTCCGGCATCAACCCCGCTGAGTGGGTCAAGGTTCTCTGGGGCCTGCTGCTCAGTACGGTTCTTGGCTTTGGCATGGGCTTTATCACCAGCAAGAGCATTGGATTCTGTTTCAAAAACACTCACCGTCAAAAGAGTGAGCGCTTCTTCTCAAAGGCCCAAATTGCCGGCGGCGCCGCAATGGCATTTATGCATGGCGCACAGGATGGTCAGAAGTTCATGGCCATATTCCTGCTGGGCGCTGCCTTTGCGGGTGGTGTATCCACTACCACCAGCTTCGTCGTCCCCATCTGGCTTATGATACTGTGCTCTGTGGTCATGGGTCTGGGCACCTCCATCGGCGGCTACCGCATTATAAAGTCCGTAGGCATGGACATGGTCAAGCTTCGCCCCTATCAGGGCTTTGCTGCTGACCTTGCTGCAACTCTCTGTCTGCTGCTCAGCTCTCTCACCGGCATCCCCGTCAGCACCACCCACACCAAAACCACCGCAATCATGGGTGTCGGTGCTTCCAAGCGCATCAAGAATGTTAACTGGGGCGTGGTTAAAGAGCTCATCCTCACATGGGTCTTCACCTTCCCGGGCTGCGGTTTGCTGGGCTTCGGCATGGCAAAGCTGTTTATGGCACTTTTCGCATAATTCGCATAAGATATTAAGGAGAAATTCAAATGGCTAAAGTAAAGAACGATTATTTCAAGCTTATCGAAGATCAGTTTTCCCACAGCGTCAAGGCGGCAGAGCTTCTGGAGGATATCTTCTGCAACTTCTCCAAAGATACCATTGTTGACAGAATGAACGAGATGCACGAGGTCGAACGCGGTGCTGACCGTGCGCTGAGAAGCATTTCTCAGAACCTTTCCCGCGAGTTCATCACCCCAATCGACCAGAGCGATATCTACCGCATCGCCAACCAGCTAGACAATGTGGCAGACTGGATGGACGAGTGTGTTATGACTCTGCACATGTACGACATGGACGAGGTCCCTGCATACGGTGTTGAAATGGCCAAAACCGTAAAGCGCAGCGTACTGGCTCTTCATGAGGCTGTCAAGGAGCTGAAGAACTTCAAGAAACCCGACACCCTGATGCAGCGCATCCTGGAGGTCAACCGCATTGAATCCGAGGCTGACACACAGCTGATGAACGCTATCAACCACCTGTTCCGTACCGAAACCGATTACAAAAAGCTGATAAGCGGCAAGATCATTTATGAGGCGCTGGAGCACTGCACCGATGTCTGTGAGCATGTTGCTGATCTGATGGAAAGAGTTATCATTAAGAATTCCTAAATGTCAAAATATCCTGTGCTGACGCACAGGATATTTTTGAGACTGTCTAAAAAACCAGGGATCCGTCTGCCGGAAATGGCAGAGCGGGGGTGCGCGAGGGGGT
>CAZYTE010000129.1:0-4579 GCA_964649425.1 uncultured Oscillospiraceae bacterium | reverse complement strand
ACCCTGCCCCTGCTCAACGCAGGCCACAGGGTCGGCAAGGGCAACACCATCATCATGGAGGCCTGCGAATATTATAATTCCTTCCTGTCTTTGCACCCCACTGTGGCAGTTATCCTCAACATTGAAGCTGACCATCTGGACTTTTTCAAGGATCTGCAGGATGTGGAAAGCTCTTTCAAGGCATTCTGTGATAGAGTGCCCCAGGAAGAAGGCTATGTCGTAGCAAACTATGACGATGCGAACACTATGGATACTGTCAAGGGCATAGACCGCAAGGTCATCACCTTTGGTCTGAGCAAGGATGCAGATGTTTACGCTGACAACATCAACTTCCTCGGCGCCACCACCCAGTTTGACATTATGTATAAGGGCAAGCTCTTTACCGATGTAACTCTCCATGTGCCCGGCATGCACAATGTCAAAAACGCTCTGGCCGCCACCGCCGCTTCCATCTGCATCGGCATCAAGCCCCTTGCCGTGAAGTACGGTCTTGCAGGCTTCAACGGCGCAGGCCGCCGCTTTGAGTTCAAGGGCAAGTACAACGGTGCGGACGTGTATGACGATTATGCCCACCACCCAAGTGAGCTGAAGGCTTTGATGGACGCTGTGGAAAACCTCAACTACCAGCGCAGCATCGTTGTCTTCCAGCCCCATACCTACACCCGCACCGCGGCGCTGTTTGACGATTTCGTCAAAGAGCTGAAGCGCCCTGATGTTCTTCTGCTGGCAGAGATCTTTGCCGCCCGCGAGAAAAATACCATCGGCATCTCCTCCGCAGCTCTTGCAAAGGAGATAGACGGGGCATCCTTCTACCCCAGCTTTGACGAGCTTGAGGCCGTGCTCAGAGCCATCGCCAGAGCAGGTGACATCATTCTCACCGTAGGAGCAGGTGATGTGTTCAAGCTGGGCGAGCGAATCGTTGACTAAAGATTTACCGGCCTTTCACATTTGGAAGGTCGGTTTTCATTGCCCGGCGCCACAGGGCGTGATATAATCAGGTGGTTTTTGAATATAATCTATTAAAAAGTTTTCGGAGTATGATTATTATGAACTTTAGAGCTGTTATTGCAATCATCGTCTGCAAGGCGCTGCGCCTGCTCTCCCGCGTGCTCAAGCGGGGCGGAACCGCCCTGCCGGGAAGATATGCCCTGAAGGTCTGCCCCAATCTGCTGTCCATTCTGGCAAAGGATGTGAAATCCATAGCTGTCACCGGCACCAACGGCAAGACCACCACTGCCCGCATGATCGAGGAAGCATTCTCAAAAAGCGGCAGGAGCTTTTTTGCAAACCGCTCCGGCGCAAACCTCATCAGCGGCATCACCACCGAGTTTGTGATGAACTGCTCTGTCTTCGGTAAAATGAGAAAAGAATATGCTGTCATCGAATGTGATGAGGCTGCCGCGAAGAATGTCTTTTTGCAGATGCAGCCCAAGGTAATAGTTGTCACCAACCTGTTCACCGACCAGCCCGACCGCTTCGGTGATGTGACCAACACCATGAAGGGTATCAAGGAGGCTGTCAAAAACGCCCCCGACGCGGTGCTCTGCCTGAATGCCGACTGTTCCCTCAGCTCCTTCATTGCAGAGGATATGCCAAATAAGGCCGTCTACTTCGGTGTGGATGCTTCCGCCTGTGATGGTAAGGTAAAGACCAGGGCAAGCGATGCCGACAACTGCGTCCGCTGCGGCCATAAGTACGACTTTGACTATGTGAGCTTTGACCATCTGGGCGGCTACCGCTGCCCCAATTGCGGCTACTGCCGGCCCAAAGCCGATTTTGCCGTGACTTCCATTGCAGAGCAGGATATGAACAGCAGCACCGTTGTCATAAACCATGAGGACAGAAATCAGCTTGTGCGCATCAATCTGCCTGCAATTTACAATATTTACAATGCCGTTGGTACTCTGGCCGCCGCATCCCAGATGGGTATTGAAGAAGCCGTGGCCATTGAGGCACTTTCCAGCTTCAGCTGCGGTTTCGGCCGCATGGAGCAGCTTGAGTTAGGCAAAAAGGGCGCAAAGATGATGCTTGTTAAGAATCCCGCAGGCTGCAATCAGGTGCTGGACTTCATTCAGGGTGTTAAGGAACGCTTCGTTCTGGTTATCGCCCTCAACGACAAGCCCGGTGACGGCACCGATATTTCATGGATAAACGACACTGATTTTGAAAGTCTCTGCGGCCTGTCCGGCAGAATTGACCGCATCATGGTTTCCGGCATCAGGGCAAAGGATATGTTTGAGCGCCTTGAAAAGGCCGGCATAAGCCCTGAGCACATGAGCCTTGAGCAGAACTATGATGCACTGGTGGATAGCCTCAAAAACGAGGAGCTGCCCATATTCATCATGCCCAACTACACCGCCATGCTGGAAATGCGCCAGGTAATCGTAAAGCACTGCGGCGGCGCAAATTTCTGGGAATAAAATTATCTGAGAGACAGGCCATGAGAGAGATAGACCTTCACATTCATTCCACCGCTTCCGACGGCACCATGAGCCCAAAGCAGCTCGTTGAGCTCGCCAAAGAAAAGGGGCTCAGAGCCATTGCCATCACCGACCATGACACCGCGGCCGGCTACAAAGAAGCCGCTCTTGCCGGCAAAGAGCTTGGCATTGAGGTAGTGCCGGGAATTGAAATAAGCACCAAGTACGGCGGCCCCATCCACATTCTGGGCTATGGCATTGACCCGGACTCCGAGGAACTGGCCCCGGTTCTCAACTGGGTTGTGGAGGACAGAGACCGACGCAACCGGAAGATGGCAAAGCTGATGGCTGATGACGGTCTGCCGGTCAGCTACGAGGACATGAAACAGCGCTTCGGCAGTGTAATAGGCAGACCCCATTTTGGCCGGATTCTGGTAGAGCTGGGGCTGGCTGAAAGCATCAACGACGCTTTTGACCGTTTTATTGAAAAGGGGCAGAAATACTATATGCCCCGCAGTTTTCTCAGTGTGGAGAGCAGCATTGAGCTGATCTGTCACGCCGGCGGCACCGCAGTGCTGGCTCATCCTTTTCAGTATAAAAGAGACGACGAAGGACTGCGCAAGCTCATTGAACACTGCATTGAAAGCGGCCTGAGCGGCATTGAGTGCTTCTACTCCGGATACAGTTTCAAGCAATGCTGCTATCTTGAATGCCTTGCCGACGAGTACGGGCTTTTAAAAACCGGCGGCAGCGACTTCCACGGCAGCAATAAACCCCATATCTCTATGGGCTCCGGCATTGCGGACGAGCTGGAAGTTCCCTACAGCTTGCTGGAAGCAATAAAGCGCAAATAAGACTGATGCATTTTTCATCAGTCTTATTTTTTTATATTTCCGGCCTCAGAGCGACAAATTTTTCATTCTCCCATAACTATACTTGGCATACAGGAGGTGGAAAAATGAAACAGATTCTGACAGTAATTATGACTTTTGCCCTCTCATTTTTTATGAGCACCTGTACTCTTTCTCCGGAAACTCCGGCACCGGATTATCTGAGTCTTATGGCGGATGCCGCCGTCAGGGCCGATATGGAGACGGGCAGACAGGCCGAATATGAATACCGGGCCCACCTTGCCGAGCTTGGCGCAGAAGATGCCGCTATTGCATTTGATGATCTGTTTCTCCTTGCCAAATTCATATACAGCCAGTCGGGCCGTTTCCCCATCAGCGAGGATTTCAAGATGTGCGTGGGTGAGGTGGTGCTCAACCGTGTGGAGTCCCGGGAATTTCCCGATACCATTGCGGAAGTGATATACCAGGAAGGTCAGTTTGAGGGCGTGCACAGCGAGGACTTCCAATGCCACACCGTTCCGCCCAGAGACTGCGTGGATATTGCTGTGCGCCTGCTTCAGGGGGAGCGGCTGCTGGCCCCCCATGTGGTCCACTTCAGCGCCGAACCGGAGACAGAGGTATACGCCACCTTTTGCGACAGACAGCAAAATTTTACATATTTTTATGAGAGCGAGCATCCCCGCTTTTACCATTTGCCAAATAAGAAATCGACCTGAATAATCAGGTCGATTTTACTGTTTATCTCTTTTCGCCGGTCATATGGCAGTAGTGCTTATCCGCCTCATCCTGCTCATCCTTGTAGAAAGCTGCGCGCTTGATGAGAGAGTCAAAATCAACCAGATGAGCATCAAAGTCGGGGCCGTCAACGCAGGCAAACTTAACCTCACCGCCCACGGTTACGCGGCAGCCGCCGCACATGCCGGTGCCGTCGACCATGATGGGATCAAGGGAGATGATGGTCTTGATGCCGTAGGGACGGGTGGTCTCTGCCAGAAACTTCATCATAATATCGGGGCCAATGGCAATAACACGCTCAAACTGCTCCTTACCCTCAGCAATGTTCGCCTCGATCTCCTTCTGGAGATAGTGGGTGGTGAAGCCCTTTTCACCGTAAGAACCGTCATCGGTGCATATGATGAGCTTATCGGATGCCGCCTTCAGTTCCTCGGGCAGGATGACGATATCCTTGCTTCTGAAGCCGCCGATAAAGGTCACATCGATGCCCAGCTTGTGCATTTCCTTGGCAATAGGGTATGCAATGGCGCAGCCTACGCCGCCGCCCACAACGCAGACCTTTTTCAGGCCCTC
>CAZYTE010000128.1:1832-4581 GCA_964649425.1 uncultured Oscillospiraceae bacterium | reverse complement strand
CGGTGCAGCCCAGTACAGAAATGGAGTTTACCATATCTTTTATCCTCAGATTTTAAGTGTTTTTAAAAATTCCTTCTGTTCTTTGTTAACTCTGAAGCTCTCGCCTGCCTTCTGGATGGCCTTGTTGTGCACCCATTTGGGGAGCTTCTTTTCTTCAAAGTAAGGGATAGTGGCCTCGTACTGCTTGGCCAAGGCGGTAGCATAGTACCATGCGCACATCACTTTCACATAGTATTCTTCGCTTTCAATAATTGCCAGCTCCAGATACTCAGGGCAAAAATCCCCGTCCAGAAAATGGCACATCAGCATACCCACGCCAAAGCGGATGGTGTATGTGTGCCCGGAGCTTATCCAGCGCTTTATATGCTCCAAAAGCTCATTTTTGTGCTTTCCCAGAACCTTTGGGCGCATGGAGTCGCAAGTGGCCCAGTTGTTTACATAGGGCAGAAACCTGTCCAGTTCTTCTATGCACTTATCAAAATCCTTTATCTGCTCAATAAGAAAAGCGTGGAAGTTATACTCCTCGTAATACGTATGGGGAATGTTTGCCATAAACTCATAGGCATCGCCGTGTTTGAACATTTCCCTTGCCATCTTCCTGAGCAAGGGGGTGCGCACACCGATAATGTCTTTCACCGATACATTGGGGATCAGTCTGGCTGTAAAATCCCTGTAATTCTCGTCCTGCAGCTGAAACAGCCTTGTCCTTATGTCCATCACTTTTTCACTCCGCCGTAGCGCCGGTCCCGACGCCTGAATTCCTCAATGGCCTTATCCAGCTCTTTTTCGGTAAAGTCGGGCCAGAGCACATCGGTGAAATAGAACTCCGAGTAGGCGCACTGCCACAGCAGGAAGTTGGAGACGCGCTGCTCTCCGCCGGGTCTTATCAGCAGATCCGGGTCGGGGATGCCTGCCGAGTACATATATCCGGAGAGCAGCTCCTCGGAAAGCTCCCCTGCCCTGCCCTCCATCAGATCCTGAGCATAGCGGCGGGCAGCATGGACGATTTCATCCCTGCCGCCGTAGTTAAGGCAGATATTGGCCTGAAAGCCCTCGTATTTTTTGCTGATCTCATCAGTCTTTTCAACCAGAGCCCGAAGCTCGGGGGAGAGCCCCTCCACATCGCCGAAGATCTTCATCCTGATCTTGTCCTTCTCCATGGTGGCAATGGCCTCATGCAGGTAGCGGTCAAGCAGCTTCATAATGGTCTTGACCTCTTCCTCCGGACGCTTCCAGTTCTCGGTGGAGAAGGCGTATACAGTAAGATATTCTACCCCTATATTTTTACAGTATGTAGCTATTTTGCGGAAGACCTCAGAGCCTGCCGCATGGCCCGCAGTGCGGGGGAGGCCGCGCTTTTTAGCCCAGCGGCCGTTGCCATCCAGAATAATGGCAATATGGCGGGGAACGCCGGAATCAGCCGGCTCCCCCGCCTTATTGTTAATATTTCCCATATCAGATAGAAGTCAGTTCCTTTTCCTTTTTCTCGACGATCTTGTCAAGCTCCTTGATGTAATCGTCAGTCAGCTTCTGGATGCCCTTCTCAGCGTCTTTATAATCGTCTTCGGTCATCTCGGAGGCCTTCTGCATCTTCTTATACTTGTCGATAGCGTCTCTGCGGATGTTGCGGATGGCAACCTTTGCGTCCTCGCCGTACTTCTTGGTCTGCTTTACCAGATCCTTACGACGCTCCTCGGTGAGGGGAGGGAATACAAGGCGGATGCAAATACCGTCGTTCTGGGGATTGATGCCCAGGTCGGAGGTGAGAATAGCCTTCTCGATGGGCTTGAGCAGGGACTTATCCCAGGGCTGAATGGTCAGAGAGCGGGGGTCGGGAGTGGAAATGGTAGCCACCTGCTGCAGAGGGCTGGGAGTTCCGTAGTACTCAACCTGAATCTGGTCCAGAACCGCTGCGTTCGCGCGGCCTGCGCGGATGCCGGCAAGCTGGGTGCTCAGAGCCTCACAGGTCTTTTTCATTTTGCTTTCAAATTCCTTGTGTTCAGACATTTTATATTACCTCCTAGATTAGTGAGAGTTATTTTACGGTGGTGCCGATCTTCTCGCCGCAGAGGACCTTGACGATGTTCTCAGGCTCTGCCAGAGCGAATACGATAACAGGGATGCTGTTGTCCATTGCCAGGCTGGTGGCGGTGGTGTCCATAACAGCCAGGCGTCTTGCCAGGACCTCCTCGTAGCTTATATCCTCAAAGCGGACTGCGTTGGGGTTCTTTCTGGGGTCATCATCGTAGACACCGTCAATATTTTTGGCAAGCAGGATAGCGTCCGCGTGGATCTCGGCAGCTCTCAAAGCAGCCGCGGTATCGGTGGAGAAGAAGGGATGGCCGGTGCCGCAGGCGAAGAGGACCACATTGCCCTTTTCCATGTACTCAATGCTCTTCCGGGTGTCATAGCGCTCACCCACGCCCTGAATGTCAACAGCGGTCATCACCTTGGCGCCGATACCCTGATTGCGGATAACATCTGCCACCGCAAGGCAGTTCATGGCGGTTGCCAGCATACCCATGCGGTCTGCGCTGACGCGCTCGACCTTGCCGGCGCCGTCCTTCACGCCGCGCCAGAAGTTGCCGCCGCCGATAACAATGCCCACCTGCACGCCCATTTCGACACAGGTCTTCAGAGCCCTGCAGACGGTGGAAATAAAGTCAAAATCAAAGCCGGTCTTTTTCTCTCCGGCAAGAGCCTCCCCGCTGATCTTGATCAGCACTCTCTTATATACAGCATCCATCAG
>CAZYTE010000128.1:0-1822 GCA_964649425.1 uncultured Oscillospiraceae bacterium | reverse complement strand
GTATTTTCAGTGTTTTTGACAATTCCCAAATGACAAAATATGCAGAGCCTTTGGCTTAAAATAGGCCCATGGAAATAATCTATGTTGACCTGCACTTTTTACTGAATCTGACGCTTGACTATCTGATCTGCCTGGTGTCGGCAAGGGTCTGCGGATTGAGGCTCAAAAGGCTGCGCTATCTGCTCTCTGCCCTTTTGGGCGGAAGCTACTCGGTGCTGGTCCTGCTGCCGGGACTGGGCTTTATGGGCGATGGACTTTTCCAGTTCGGCTGCGCGCTCATCATGGGGCTCATCTCCTACGGGGGAGAGCGGAGCCGGCTCCGCTGCACTGCCGTGTTTCTGGGCATCTCCGCCCTTTTCGGCGGGGCGGTCAGGGCCCTGGGCGGAGCCTTGAGTATTGAGATGCTCATTGTGAGCTTTGCCCTGTGCTACGGAGCGCTGACCCTGTTTTTCAGAGGAAGTGCATCATTCCCCGAGAAAAAGCGGGTGTCGGTGGAGGTGCGCCTGGGAGAAAACCGGGCAGAGTTCATGGCCCTTGTGGACACCGGCAACTCACTTTCTGACCCTGTTTCAGGCGCTTCGGTGATGATAGCCTGCCCCCATGCGCTGAAGACTCTGTTCAGGGAGGAGAGTTGGCTCACAGAGCTCTCTCCCACGGAGCTTCTGGAAATCACAGCCCGGATGCCTGAACTGAAAGGCCGTTTCCGCCTTGTGCCCTACTCAGCAGTAGGCAGCCGGGGCATGCTGGCGGCCTTTCGCCCGGACGCTCTGCGCATTGAGGGAAAGGAAAACCGTGAGCTTCTGATAGCCCTGTCCGCCGCCGCATCAGGGGAAGGCTTTGAGGCCATTATTTAAGGAGGTAGATT
The DNA here is from genome assembly GCA_964649425.1 of uncultured Oscillospiraceae bacterium. Classification (GTDB taxonomy): domain Bacteria; phylum Bacillota; class Clostridia; order Oscillospirales; family Oscillospiraceae; genus Limivicinus. Next base: position 957 of record CAZYTE010000128.1, on the reverse strand, counting down.
TATGCTGTGCAAACCACAGATAATGTTTTTACGGGAGAAGATTTTTTCGATTCTGGGTCTGGAGCCCCCATCGGTTTTTTACATAGGCGGCAGCGAAACTCTGCCGCCGCCCCTGCAAAAGGAGCAGGAGGAAAAGGCTCTCGCCGCGCTGGATGAGGGTGATGAATCCGCCCGCAGCATCTTGATAGAGCACAACCTGCGCCTTGTGGTGTACATCGCCAAGCGCTTTGAAAACACCGGCATCAACCTTGAAGACCTTATTTCCATCGGCACCATCGGCCTTATAAAGGCGGTAAACACCTTCAATTCAGGCAAAAACATCAAGCTTGCCACCTACGCCTCCCGCTGCATTGAAAACGAGATTTTAATGTACCTGCGAAAGGTCAGCTCCCAGCGCACGGAGATAAGCTTTGACGAGCCTCTCAACACAGACTGGGACGGCAATGAGCTGCTGTTATCCGTCATTCTGGGCACCGATGAGGACGAGGTATCCCGGCCCATTGAGGAGGATGTGGACAAAAAGCTTTTGATGGAGTCCATCTCCACCCTTTCTGACAGGGAACAGGAGATAATCCTCATGCGCTTCGGCCTGCCCTCGGGAAAAGAGTATACCCAGAAAGAGGTGGCGGACATTCTGGGCATTTCCCAGAGCTATATCAGCCGCCTTGAAAAGAAAATAATCCAGCGGCTGCGCCGGGAAATGCTGCGGCGTTTGTCTATCTGATGCTTGTCAAAGGCTCTCCCATTGGGTATAATGGTACTGTATTATACCAAAAAGGAGAGCTTTATGGATATTTTCGACCTTATCGGCCCTGTAATGGTCGGCCCCTCCAGCTCCCATACTGCGGGGGCTGCCCGCATTGGCCTTGTGGCCGGCAAGCTGCTGGGGCAGCGCTGCATCAAGGCCGTGCTCCATCTCCACGGCTCCTTTGCCGACACAGGCAAGGGCCACGGCAC
>CAZYTE010000127.1:3222-4774 GCA_964649425.1 uncultured Oscillospiraceae bacterium | reverse complement strand
TCCGAGCATTCCGCCATTTTCCAATGCCTTATGGGCAGGGAGAAAAGCGAACTGAGCAAGATCCTGCTGACCGCCTCCGGCGGCCCCTTTATCGGCAAAAAGCGTTCCGACCTGGAGAGCATCACCCCCCAGCAGGCGGTGAAGCACCCCAACTGGAGCATGGGCGCCAAAATCTCCGTTGACAGCTCCACCCTTATGAACAAGGGCCTGGAGTTTGTGGAGGCTATGCACCTTTTCGATGTTAAACCTGAGGATATTCAGGTTGTTGTACATCCCCAGAGCGTCATACACTCTATGGTAGAGCTGGTGGATGGTACGGTTATTGCTCAGCTGGGCGTGCCCGACATGGGCCTGCCCATTCAGCTGGCGCTGACCTATCCTGAGAGACTGCCCTCCATGTTCCCCAAAATGGACTTCCGGAACATGAAGGATATGAGCTTCCTTGCTCCCGATCTTGAAAACTTCCCCTGTCTGCGCCTTGCAATGGACTGCGCCAAAATGGGCGGCACCGCCGCCTGCGTAATGAGCGCTGCCAACGAGGAGGCGGTGGGTCTGTTTTTAAAGGAAAAGCTTGGATATAACCGGATATATGACTGCGCCGCAGGCGCAGTTGAGCATGTGGGCAGCGTCCCCGGCACCGACCTTGAGACCATTCTCCAGGCAGACCGGGAGGCCAGAGCCTATGTGAAAGAAAGATTTTCTAAGTAAACGGAGTTTGATTGATGAGCATTCTTTATATCGCAGTTGGCATTTTGATGTTCGGACTGATGATAGCCGTCCATGAGCTGGGGCACTTTGCGGCGGCCAAGGCCTGCAAGGTTCGGGTTGATGAATTTTCCATAGGCATGGGCCCCGCCATATTCAAAAAGCAGAAAGGGGAGACACTCTACTCTCTGCGCATCATCCCCATGGGCGGCTACTGCGCCATGGCCGGTGAGGACGAGGCATCTGACGACCCCAGAGCTTTTATCAACAAAAAGCCGTGGCAGCGTGTGCTCATTTTGGTGGCGGGCTCATTTATGAACTTCGTGATGGGCTTTGTGATAGTGCTTATCCTGTTTTCCTCCGCGGCGGGCTTCAATGCCCCGGTGCTCTCCGGCTTTATGGAGGATTGCCCCTATGAAGGTGCGGAAGGCTTTCAGGTGGGTGACAGGATATACAGCATTGACGGCAAGCGGGTCTACCAGTATTACAATGTGTCGGAATTCCTCGCCAAGGGCGATGGGGAATATGATATTGTTGTAAAGCGGGACGGCAGGAAGGTGGAGCTGGATGATTTTGAGCTTGTACCCCTTGAATATGAGGGACAGGACAGAAAAATGTACGGCTTCTACTTCGGCATTGACAAGGCCACGCCCGTTAACATCCTCCGCCACAGCTGGAACAGCTCCATGGAGTTTGCCCGCATGGTGTGGATGAGCCTTGGAGAACTGGTTTCCGGCAATGTGGGCGTGAAGGATATGTCAGGCCCTGTGGGCATTGTTGACATGATGGCCGAGACCGGCACTCAGGCCCAGAGCACCGGAGAGGGCCTGTTCCAGATATTCTATCT
>CAZYTE010000127.1:0-3122 GCA_964649425.1 uncultured Oscillospiraceae bacterium | reverse complement strand
CCGGAGAGGGCCTGTTCCAGATATTCTATCTCAGCGCATTTATCGCCATTAACCTTTCCGTTATGAACATGCTGCCCATCCCTGCGTTGGACGGCGGCAGGATATTCTTTCTTATCCTCACATGGATAATTGAGAGCATCACCAGAAAGAAGCTTGACCCCAAGTACGAGGGCTTTGTCCACGCGGCGGGAATGTTCCTGCTGCTTGGCCTCATGGGCTATGTAATGCTGAATGATATATTCAAGATTGTGAGCGGCTGATATGAATAAGAGAGATGCAACAAATAAGATAAAGGTCGGGGGCATTGAGATCGGCGGCGGAGCCGAGGTTTCCGTCCAGTCCATGTGCAATACCAAAACCTGGGATGTGGAGGCTACCGTTCAGCAGATCAAGGACTTTCGCGCCGCAGGCTGCGATATAGTCCGCATCGCTATCCCCGATATGCGTGCTGCCGAGGCTGTGCCTGCCATCAAGGAGCAGGTGGATATGCCTTTGGTGGCGGATATCCACTTTGACTACCGCCTTGCTCTGGCAGTGGCCGAGAGAGGTATTGACAAGATAAGAATAAACCCCGGCAACATCGGCGAGGAGGCCAATGTAAAGGCGGTTGCGGAAGCCTGCAAAAAGCGTAATATTCCTATACGCATCGGCGTAAACGGCGGCAGTCTGGAAAAGCGCCTGCTGGAAAAGTACGGCCACCCCTGCCCCGAGGCCATGGTGGAGAGTGCTGAGGACCATGTGAAGCTGCTGACCAGGTATGACTTCCACGATATCTGCCTTTCTCTCAAGTCCTCCGCTGTGCCAACCACCATTGCGGCCTACCGCATGGCTTCTGAGCGCTTCCCCTATCCTCTCCATCTGGGTGTGACAGAAACTGGCACCGAGTGGAACGGCACCATCCAGTCTGCCGTGGGCATTGGCACACTTTTAAGCGAGGGCATAGGCAACACCATCCGCGTCTCCCTGACCGCGGACCCGGTAAAGGAGGTCAGCGCGGGCATTGCCATTTTGAAGGCTGCGGGGCTTAGAAAGGGCGGCGTCAAGTTCATCTCCTGCCCCACCTGCGGCAGAACCGAAATTGACCTTATCGGCCTTGCAACCAAAGTTGAGGAGCGGGTACGCAATATCCCCAGAGATATTACCGTTGCTGTCATGGGCTGCGTTGTAAACGGCCCGGGCGAGGCCAGGGAAGCAGACTACGGCATTGCCGGCGGCAAGGACAAGGGCCTTATCTTCAAGAAGGGTGAGGTTCTGGGTACTTACGACTATGACGAGCTGTTGCCGAGACTGATGGCACTTATTGAAAAGGACGAAAATCTGTAATGAGTGATCACACCTCATTTTTAAGCATATTCCCCGGCTGCGGGGATCAGCGGAGCTTCGCCGGCGGTCTGGACAAGGCATATGTAACCGATGTGCAGGTGGACAGAGCTAATCTGAGCATCAGCATCTGCGCATGGTTCGCTGCCATGCCCTCCCCGGTGGAGATAAGCTCCCTGTGCGAAAGACTCAAGGAGGACTACGGCCTTGAGACTGCTGTAATCATCCCCGAATACCCCCGCCCCAAAAACATGGCGGTGGCAAGCTGCACTGAAAAAAGCCCCGATGGCAGCGCACCCAAGGGTGATGTGCTTTTCGGCAAGGCCATAAAGCAGAAGCCTGTGCCCATGGAGACTCTCAGCTTAGAGTCCGGCAGGGTGACTGTTGAGGGCGATGTTATCGCCGTCACCAGCCGCACTCTGGCCAAAAAGGGCAGCGCGGTGCTGTGCTTTGACATCACGGACAGAACGAACTCTGTCCGCGTTTCCCGTTTTTTAAGATCTGAGGATGACCAGTCGGTTATCAACAAAATCAACGTGGGCGACCATCTGGCCGTTCAGGGCGAGATAATTTACAGTAAGTACGATGACGATATGGTTCTTGACCCCCGAAATATCGTCAAGGGCAAGAAATATGTAAGGCCCGACAACGCCGAGGAAAAGCGCGTTGAGCTCCATTTACATACCAGATTCTCCGCACTGGATGCTCTCACCGACCCCGCCGCCGCAGTCAAAAGAGCGGCCCACTGGGGCATGCCCGCCATTGCCGTCACCGACCACGGCGTTGCACAGGCTTTCCCCGATATGTGGAAGGCAGGCAAGAAAAACGGCGTGAAGATCATCTACGGTCTGGAGGCATATTTCGTCAACGACATGGACGGCAACAGCGCCGTCATGGGCAAGAGCAAGCTGCCGCTGGACACGGAATTTGTGGCCTTTGACATTGAGACCACCGGTCTTAACGCCCTCAATGACCGGATGACGGAGATCGGCGCCATCAAGTTTTCCGGCGGCGAAATTATCGACACCTTCTCCACCTTTGTGGACCCACAGATGCACATTCCCGCCGATATAACCACTCTCACCGGCATCAAGGACAGCGATGTTCAGGGCGCGCCCCTTGAAAAAGAGGCCATGGAGAAATTCATTGAATTTGCGGGCGAAAGACCCCTCATTGCCCACAATGCCCATTTTGATGTGGGCTTCATGACCGCCTCCGCAAAGCGCAGCGGCCTCAAATTTAACCCTGTATTTTTAGACACTTTGGCGCTCTCTCAGGCGCTTTTGCCGGAGCTGAAGCGCTTTAAGCTGGATATAGTCTCCAACCACCTGAACCTGCCTAAGTTCAACCACCACAGGGCAACGGACGATGCCATGGTGGTTGCCCGAATCATGGGCAAGTTCCTGCCCATGCTGCAGCAGCAGGGCGCAAAGACGGTGGACGATATTGAGACCATATACCACTCTCTCAGGCGCACCGATGTTGCCAAGAGCTACCACATGGTTCTGCTTGTGAAGAACCGCAAGGGTCTTAAAAATCTCTATGAGATGATCTCCCAGTCCTACCTGAAATACTTCCACCGCAGTCCTACCATACCCAAGAGTCTGCTGGTTCAGCACAGAGAGGGTATTCTGGTGGGCTCCGCCTGCGGTATGGGTCAGCTCTACGGCGCCGTTATGAACGGCAAAAGCGAGGAGGAGCTTGAAAAGATCGCCTCCTTCTATGACTATCTGGAGATCCAGCCCATCGCCAACAACGCCTTCATGCTTCGCAGCGACAAGTTTCCCGCCGAGACCGAGGAG
>CAZYTE010000126.1:0-4793 GCA_964649425.1 uncultured Oscillospiraceae bacterium | reverse complement strand
CTGGAGGGCGGCGCCGCCAAATGCCGCGAGGCAGGCTGCGCCATGGTTGGCGGCCACTGCATCATTGACCATGAGCCCAAGTACGGTCTGGCAGTTTCCGGCATTGTCAACCCCAAAAACATTCTGGCCAATAACGCCGCCAGAGTGGGTGACAGGATCATCCTCACCAAGGAGATCGGCACCGGTGTTCTCACCACGGCCTATAAGGCCGATGAGATCACCATCGACGATATGAAACCGGCCCTTGACAACATGGCGATGCTTAACAAGTACGCCGCTGAAGCTGCCCGCGGTCTGGAGGTCCACTCCTGCACCGACGTTACCGGCTTCGGCCTTGGCGGCCACCTCTGCGAGATGGCCGAGGGCGCAGGTCTTACCGCAAAACTCTATATGGATTACGTTCCCATTCTGCCCAAGGCTTACAGAATGTGCAAGGAGGGCCTAAGTCCCGCAGGCACCTACCGCAATCTGGAGTACTTCCAGAACCGCGTAAAGTTCGCAAGCTATCTCAGCGACGAGGATGAGGACATAATCTACGATCCCCAGACCTCCGGCGGCCTGCTGTTCTCAGTGGCCGAGAAGGATGCGGACGAGCTTCTGAACCGTCTGGACGATGCAGGTGTGCCCTGCTCGCCGGTTGCAGAAGTCATGGAGTATGACGGCGAGGCGCATATACAGGTCGTTTAAAAAATTTTCAGGAACTTTTTTGAGATTATCAGCGCCCGGTTTCGGGCCGGGCGCTGTAATTTATATTACAAATCCATAGTTTTCTGACACGACCTGTTTTAGAAATCGCAAAATTAGTGTTGACAAATAGTAAATTAAAGACTATAATGTCACACGTGGTTGGGCGATTCCACAACAGAACAATATGGGAGCAGAAGGGTGACTGGTGTGCCTCCCGGTCTTCAAAACCGGTGTGAGTAGTTGTCTGCTCGGGTGGGTTCGATTCCCACCTGCTCTCGCCACTAAGCAGGAAATGTGTCAACGAACGGCATGTTTCCTGTTTTATTTTGCCCGCACTTTGCCCAACTTGCGGACAAAACCTTAATCGCTACTACTTATTACTTATGAGGTGACTGAAATGGCAAACGAATTACTGAGAAAGCTGCCCAAGGTTGACGTTATTCTGGCAAGAGAGGCCCTTGTCCAGGCTGATGAGCGTCACCCCCACGCTATCGTAAAGGCTGCTGTCAAGCACTACATTGATGAGCTGAGAGCTGACATTCTGGCAGGCAAGATCGATGTTCTCCCAAGCGTTGAGGAGATGGAAAAGACCATCATCTACCGCATCGACGACGGTCAGAACTTCCATCTCAAGCGTCTCATCAACGCCACCGGCGTTGTGCTGCACACCAATATGGGCCGTGCACCCCTGGGTGACGAGATCGCCGCTCATGTGGCGGAGGTCTCCAAGGGCTACTCCAACCTGGAGTACGACACCGAGCTGGGCAAGCGCGGCAGCCGCTACTCTCACATTGAGAGCCTGCTGTGCGAGATCACCGGCGCTGAGGCAGCAATGGTCGTCAACAACAACGCTTCCGCAGTCTTCCTCATGCTCAATACCCTTGCCAAGGGCAAGAAGGTCGCTATATCCCGCGGCGAGGCCGTAGAGATCGGCGGCGCCTTCCGTATTCCCGAGATCATGAAGGCCTCCGGCGCAGAGCTGTGCGAGGTGGGCTGCACCAACAAGACCCACGGCAGAGACTATATCAAGGCCATGGACGAGGAGGGCGTTGAGGTCATCCTCAAGGCCTACACCTCCAACTACATAGTTTCCGGCTTCTCCCAGTCCGTCAGCTGCAAGGAAATGGCCGACATCGCCCACGAGCGCGGCGGCATCGCCATCTATGACCAGGGCTCCGCTTTCATGTTCCTGCCCGAGGAGCTGGGTCTGCACGTCGGCGTATGCGTAAACAACGCCATCAAGGACGGTATGGACGTTGTGTCCTTCTCCGGCGATAAGCTCATCGGCGGCGCTCAGGGCGGCTTCATCATCGGCAAGAAGGAGTACATCCAGGCCATCAAGAAGAACCAGCTGACCCGTATGATGCGTATCGACAAGATGAGCCTTGCTTCCTTTGAGATCATCCTCCAGTACTGCCGCGACGCCAAGCTGGCCATGGAGAAGATCCCCACTCTCAATATGCTGACCCTGAAGGCCGAGGCCTGCCATGAGCGTGCCGAGCGTCTGCAGAAGGTGGTCAACGAGATGGCTCCTGAGTGCGGCACCAAGATCGTGCCCGTCAAGGATGAGGCAGGCGCAGGCTCTCTGGCCGGCGTGGAGTTCGACGGCTACGCTCTGGCTGTGAAGGTTCCCGGCCTGAGCGAGGTCAAGGGCGAGGATATGCTGCACAAGCGCGGCGTTCCCATCGTCTGCCGCGTCAACAAGGACGGTCTGATCTTCTCCACCCGCACCCTGTTCGACCAGAACTACGAGGAGATCGGCAAGTCTATTGCTGATCTGTACGATTATTCCAAGAGAAACGGTCTTTGCTAATTAATGCCATGTTTGTAGGGGCGGCCATTGGCCGCCCGCGGGCGAGCACTGCTCGCCCCTACAGTATATATTTTCTTCCCCAAGCAACTGATTTTTAGGAGTTTACAATGAAGCACGTTATTGTAGGTACAGCAGGACATATTGACCACGGTAAGACCACCCTTACCAACGCATTGACCTGTGAGGGCAATGTTCACCGCCTTATCGACCGCCTCAAGGAGGAGCGCAACCGCGGTATCACAATTGAATTGGGTTTCGCGGAGCTGATTTTGCCAAACGGTCAGCAGGCAAGCATCATTGACGTGCCCGGCCACGAAAAGCTCATCAAGCACATGCTGATGGGCGCTGCCGGCATGGACATGGTGCTGCTGGTCATCGATGCCGCTGAGGGCTTTATGCCCCAGACCAAGGAGCATCTGGAGATCCTGGGCCTGCTTGGCGTCAAGAGGGGCATCGTCTGTCTCACCAAGGCCGACACCGTTGAGGAGGAATGGCTGGAGGTCGTCAAGGAGGATGTGGCGGAGCGTCTCAAGGACAGCTTCCTTGAGGGTGCGCCCATTATCCCCTGCTCCGCCGTCACCGGCATGGGCATTGAGGAGATCAAGTGGAAGATCGTGGAGATCTCCGACTCCATGGCTGACCACAGCTCCGACAAGCCCTTCCGTATGCCCGTTGACCGCGTGTTCTCCATCAAGGGCATCGGCACCGTTGTCACCGGCTCCACCATGGACGGTGACATGCACACCGGCGAGAGCGTCATCATCTACCCCGAGGAAAAGCCCGCAAAGGTCCGCGAAATGCAGCACCACGAGGTGAAGGTGGATGTGATAAACCCCGGTATGCGTATCGCCATCAACCTTGCAGGCGTTGACAAAAAGGATCTGGACAAGGGCAGCACCATCGCGGTGCCCGGCTCCATCCTCATGAGCAACCGCATTGCGGTCAGGCTGACGCTGCTGAAGGATTCTCCCTTCTCCGTCAAGAACGCCTCCCGTATCCACTTCTTCATGGGTACGCAGGAAATGGTGGCAAAGATCAGGCTTCTGGATGTTGACGTTCTGGAGGCCGGTCAGACCGGCTACGCCCTCATCATGACCGATGAGAAGATCGCCGCCAGAAACCTTGACCGTTTCATTATCCGCTTCTTCTCTCCCATGGCTACCATCGGCGGCGGCGTGGTGCTGGATATGGAGAGCCCCAAGCTCAAGCGCATCGACCCCAATGTTATCGACAGACTGGACGCTCTGGCAGGCTCCGCCCGTGACCGCGTGGGCCAGATCATTGAGGATGCCGGCTGCACCCTCATCAAGGACACTCAGATGTTCATCACCTCCGGCCTGACCGCGACCGAGGTTCGCGGGTCTGTGGCCGAGCTCAGCGAGAGCGGCAGGATCGTCCGCATCGCGGGGGGCTACATAAGCCGCGCAAGACTAAACAGAGTCTGGATGCAGATCGAGGAGCTGCTGCTTAAATTCCATGAGGATCAGTCCCTGGCCGCAGGCATGCACCTGGGCGAGCTGAGAGAGCGTGTGTTCGCTGCCACTCCCAAGACTGCCGACGCTATTCTGGATTACTTCGCCACTCTGGGCAAGATCCGCATCGGCGGCGGCGTGGTGGCCATGAGCGATTTCGAGACTGTGTTCTCCCCCGAGCAGACCGCCATGCAGGAAAAGCTGGACGCGCTCTACGCTACCTTCCCCCTGGAGCACCCCGACAACGATGAGGTGGCGGAGAACTTCAGGGACGATATGAAGCTCTACAAGCAGGTCATGGCGAGAATGGTGCAGGACGGGGATCTGGTGGCCATCAACTCCCAGGTCACCGTGCACAGGCGCATCTATCAGGAGGCGCTGGACGTGCTGATGGATATGTACGACCGCAGCAGCAATGTGACTCTGGGCGAGTACCGGGATGCGCTGGGCGTTTCCAGAAAGTGCGCCAAGATGTATCTGGACTACTTCGATGCTCAGAAGATCACCAAGATGGTGGGCGAGAGCAGAGTGCTGCTGAAGAAGAATTAAAGATAATTAAACCGCTGTGGAAACACGGCGGTTTCTCTTTTTGAAAGGCTTCCCCTTGGGGGGAAGCCTTTCTGCGGGCGAGCACTGCTCGCCCCTACGGATAAGACGGTAGTGGGTTCGGGCTTGTAGGGGCGGGCGCCTTCGACCGCCCGTGGACAGGGACGGAAGCCGGTGCGGGCGGGACGTCCGGGGGCCGTCCCCTACGGTGTGGACTCCGCCATCAGTCGGTGTGGGGTTGATGCTGAATATCGGCACCGGCATGTGGGCAGCAT
>CAZYTE010000125.1:0-4801 GCA_964649425.1 uncultured Oscillospiraceae bacterium | reverse complement strand
CCATCAGATTTGCGCAGTTGGCGCAGTCTACTTCGATCTTGTAAGTCTTTTTCATGGCACTTTACCCTTTCTTAAACATTTTACATCAATTAAGGTGTTGCTTAATTGTCGTGGTCATAATATAATGTAAGCGCTTTCCACTTGCAATATATTATGATTTTTGATTGCCAAAAAGGCGAAAAAGATTTCCAAAAAGAATAATTTGGAGGCTTTCCATGAATAAATGTAAATTGCCGCATCAGCATGGCGGAAAAAACATCGGAAGCATAAAAGCCGAGCTTTCAAAGACTGCCCGCTTTTCCCATACAGCGGAGATGTTCAAGCAGCTCAGCGATCCCACAAGATTACAGATCTTCTGGCTGCTTTGTCATCAGGAGGAATGCGTGATCAATATCGCCGCCCTGCTGGATATGTCCAGTCCCGCCGTTTCACACCATCTGCGCTCGCTGCACGACAGCGGTTTGATTACGGGCCGGCGTGACGGAAAAGAGGTTTACTACAAGGTGCCGGAAACCAAAGCCTGCGATCTGCTCCATAAAACGCTTGAACAGGTGATGGAGATCGCCTGCCCGGAAAAGGCAGTGGATTACAATGGTTCTGCCGAAAAAATCATTCATCGCGTACATGAATACCTGGTGGAGCATCTTGCGGACAGAGTGACTATTGACGATCTGTCAAAGCAATTTCTTATGAATCCCACCTCGTTAAAAAAAGCTTTTAAGGATGTTTATGGTATGTCGATCGCGGCACATATGAAACAGCATCGAATGGAGCACGCCGCAAAATTGCTGCTGGAAACAAATGACAGCATTGCTCAGATAGCTCTTGCTGTTGGTTATGAGAGTCAGAGCAGATTTACTGCCGCGTTTAAGGAAACATATGATGTGCTTCCCAGTATGTACAGGAAGAAAATGCGGAATGTACACAATTCCACGATACAATGTCCGTGATGGGTCTGCTTTTTATGCCGGCCATCAGGTAAACCTCCGGTTTACTAAACTCTACCGCTTTTCGGTTTACTCTTTTTTCGTCAGGCGGTATATTTATCCCATCAAAAACCGAAAGGAGAAAACATATGTCCAGGACAATGGGTGAGATGATCAGCTCCATGCGCCGGGAAAAGGGCTTGACACAGAGGGAACTGGCAGATAAATTGAACATTACAGACAAGGCAGTTTCAAAATGGGAGCGGGATCTGTCCTTCCCCGATACTTCCATCATCCCCAGACTTGCAGAAATTCTGGGTATTTCCATAGAGGATCTGATGAACGCCAAGGCCGCTCCCGCAGGCAGCCATAAGGGTCCTGAATATCTGGTAAACATTATTCTGAAAGCTCTTCCCCTTGCCATGGGTGTGGCTGTTGCGGTGATCTCCGTGCTGGGAGAGCTTGATGTGATGCACGGCTTCACCATGCTCGGTATCGGCCTTGCCTGCGTTGGAATCTATCAGCTGAAAGGTGATAAATAAATGGCCTTTGATTTCAAGAAAGAATATAAGGAATTTTACATGCCCAAGGCGAAGCCGGAAATTGTAAATGTACCCAAGGCAAACTACATTGCCGTCCGCGGCAAGGGTGACCCCAACGAGGAGGGCGGAGAATACAAAGCCGCCATCGGAGTTCTCTACGCTGTGGCCTATACCATAAAAATGAGCAAAATGGGCGACTACCGCATGGAGGGCTACTTTGACTTTGTGGTGCCTCCCCTTGAGGGCTTCTGGTGGCAGGATGGAGTTAATGGTGTTGACTACACAGACAAGGCAAGCTTTAACTGGATATCCGTTATCCGGCTGCCTGATTTTGTAACCCGAAAGGACTTTGACTGGGCGGTGGCCGAGGCCGCCCGAAAGAAAAAGCTGGATTGCTCCAAGGCAGAGCTTCTGACAATCGATGAAGGTCTCTGCGTGCAGATAATGCACCATGGTCCCTTTGACGATGAGCCAGCCACGGTTGCCGTCATGGACAAATTCCTTGCGGAAAAAGGCTATGAAAATGACTTTTCCGACCTGCGCCTGCACCATGAGATCTATCTTTCCGACGCCAGAAAAGTTGAGCCTGCCAAGTGGAAAACCGTCATTCGACACCCAATTAAAACAAGCTGAGCATATTGACTGACATTTTCCTGCGAAAATGTCAGTTTTTTTACCACAATTTTAGCTTCACTTTAATTGCAAATGCTTGCCATGCATGGTATAATCTAGTATTAAAAAACCACATAGTGCAAAGGAGGTTCTTTAATGAGCAAAGAGTTTTCAAAAGTATTGGTTGCTAACCGCGGTGAGATCGCCATTCGTATCTTCCGTGCCTGTGCCGATTTGGGCCTGAACACTGTTGCTATATATTCCAACGAAGATCTCAACAGCATTTTCCGCACCAAGGCGGATGAGGCTTACCTTGTGGGCAAAAACCTCTCCCCTCTGGGCGCATATCTGGATATTCCCGGCATAATCGAGCTTGCCAAGCAGAGAGGTGTGGACGCTATCCACCCCGGCTACGGCTTTCTGTCTGAAAACGCCGACTTCGCCCGTGCCTGTGAGGCACACGGTATAAAGTTTATCGGCCCTCCCTCCAATGTTCTGGGTCAGATGGGCGACAAGCTGGCTGCGAAGGCCACCGCCATTGCCTGCGGCGTGCCCATCATCCCCGGCTCCAAGGAGCCGCTGGCCGATGAGGAGGACGCCATCGAAAAGGCCAAGGAATACGGCTACCCCGTCATCCTCAAGGCTGCAGCCGGCGGCGGCGGCCGCGGTATGCGCCGCTGCGACAGCGATGATGACATCCGCCGCGAGTTTCTGCTTGTCCGCAATGAGGCCAAAAAAGCCTTCGGCAGCGAGGACATCTTCATAGAAAAGTACCTCATCGAGCCCAAGCACATCGAGGTTCAGATCCTTGCCGACGAGCACGGCAACATCATGCACCTGGGTGAGCGCGACTGTTCTCTGCAGCGCCGCTACCAGAAGGTGGTTGAGTACGCCCCCGCTTGGTCCGTTCCCAGGGAGCGCATTGAGGCCATCAGGGAGGATGCCGTTAAGATCGCAAAGCATGTGGGCTATATTAATGCCGGTACCGTTGAGTTCCTTGTAGACGGCAAGACCGGCCAGCACTACTTCATCGAGATGAACCCCAGGATCCAGGTCGAGCACACCGTAACCGAAATGGTCACCGGTGTTGACATTGTCCGCGCCCAGATCCTGGTCGCAGAGGGCCACCCCCTGTCTCACCCCTACATAGGGCTCAATTCTCAGGACGATCTGCATGTCAACGGCTATGCCATCCAGTGCCGCGTGACCACCGAGGACCCGGCCAATAACTTTGCCCCCGATACCGGCAAAATTACCGCCTACCGCTCCGGCGGCGGCTTCGGTGTCCGTCTGGACGGCGGCAACGCCGCGGCCGGCACCAGCATCTCCCCCTACTACGATTCTCTGCTGGTTAAAGTCACCGCATGGGACAGCAGCTTCGAGGGTGCCTGCCACAGAGCCCTGCGCGCCATCAGCGAGGAGCGCGTCCGCGGTGTCAAGACCAATATCCCCTTTGTCACCAATATCCTCACCCACCCCGCATTCCAGGCCGGTGCCTGCCACACCAAGTTTATTGACGACACCCCTGAGCTTTTCGAGTTCGCATACAGCCGTGACCGCGCCACCAAGGTGCTCAAGTACATCGCCCAGATGCAGGTGGACAACCCCGATGCCGAGCGCATCAGTCTGGAGCCCTCCCGCGTTGCTCTGCCCAGCGGCAAGAAGCTGTGTGGTCTCAAGCAGATGCTGGATGAAAAGGGCCCCGAGGCCGTGAAGCAGTGGGTGCTGGATCAGAAGAAGCTGCTTATTACCGACACCAGTATGCGCGATGCCCACCAGTCCCTGCTGTCCACCCGTATGCGCACCCGCGACCTCGTAAAGTCTGCCGAGGGCGTGGCCGAAATCCTGAACGACTGCTTCTCTTTGGAGATGTGGGGCGGCGCAACCTTTGATACGGCCTACCGCTTCCTTCACGAGTCCCCATGGGAACGCCTTGACAGACTGAGAGAGAAGATACCCAACATTCCCTTACAGATGCTGCTGCGCGGCTCCAATCTGGTGGGCTATTCCAGCTTCCCCGACAATATGGTCAGGGAATTTGTAAAGGAGTCTGCCCGTTCCGGAATTGACATTTTCCGTGTATTTGACTCCCTCAACTGGCTGCCCGGCATGGAGGTCGCCATGGACGAGGTCCTCAGGCAGGGCAAGATGCTGGAGGCTTCCATCTGCTACACCGGCGATATTCTGGACCCCAAGCGCGACAAGTACACTCTCGACTACTATGTGAAGCTTGCAAAAGAGCTTGAAAAGCGTGGAGCACATACCCTGTGCATTAAGGATATGTCCGGCCTTCTCAAGCCCTATGCCGCCAAGAAGCTGATTTCTGCTTTAAAGCAGGAGGTCGGTCTGCCCATCCATCTGCACACCCACGATACCACCGGCAACCAGGTTGCCACCTATTTGATGGCAGCCGAGGCAGGCGTTGACATTGTTGACTGCGCCACCGCTTCCCTGTCCTCCCTCACCAGCCAGCCCTCCCTGTCCGCAGTGGTTGCGGCTCTGGAGGGTCAGGAGCGGGACACCGGTCTGGATCTGCAGGAAATTCAGCGCATGGACAACTACTGGTCCGATGTGCGTCTGCGCTACAAGAACTTTGACGAGGGTCTGCGCAGCCCCACCACCGATATCTACCGCTACGAGATCCCCGGCGGTCAGTATACCAACCTCTATCCCCAGGTGGTTTCTTTGGGTCTTGGCCCCCGCTTCCACGAGGTCAAGGAG
>CAZYTE010000124.1:0-4862 GCA_964649425.1 uncultured Oscillospiraceae bacterium | reverse complement strand
GGGGCGCTTGGGGTCAGCCAGAGCCTTGCCCATGATGCTAAGCTCTTTATCTACCAGCAGGCCGGAGTATGCGGGCAGGTATGCTGCCACACCGGCAGTGGAAGCGTGAGCTCTGTGTACAGTGCCGAAAGCATCGGACACAAATATCTCCGCCATATCTGCCAGGGCCTTGGCGAAGTCAGGAGAATTCTTAGTCTCGCCCTTGTCGAAACGCAGATTCTCAAGCAGCATTATCTGACCGGGCTGCAGAGCCGCAGCTTTAGCCTGAGCATCAGCACCGATGGTGTCGGTGGCGAAGATCACTTCCTGACCCAGCAGCTCGCTCAGACGTTTTGCAACGGGAGCGAGGGTAAGCTTCCTCAGAGACTTTTCCCACTGTTCAGTGGTGATGTCTTCGGCATTTTTTCCCTTCTCAACCTGCTTTTTAACAAAGCTGTCGAAGGTGGCCACAGGCTTGCCAAGGTGAGAGCAGGCGATAACGGCAGCGCCGTTTTCAAGCAGGTACTTTATAGTGGGGATGGCTGCAACAATGCGCTTGTTGCTGGTGATCTCGCCGGTTTCCTTGTTCTGTGGAACATTGAAATCGCAGCGGAGCAGGACCTTCTTGCCTTTCACATCTACGTCATATATGGTCTTCTTGTTGTAATTCATAGTGTGTCCTCCTATAAAATGTAACACTGTTATTCGTGCATGGAACCTGTTTCCAGCAAGCCCGGAAAGCCCTGCTGGCGCAGAGCCTCATAGACAAGAATTGCTGCTGAATTTGACAGGTTCAGACTTCTGGCATCTCTGATCATGGGAATACGGATGCACCTGTCCCTGTACTTTTCCCTCAGTTCCTCCGGCAGGCCGGCAGTTTCCTTGCCGAACATGAGGCTCACATTGCCTGTCATGTCTGCCTGATGGTAGGCTCTGGGGGCTTTGGTGGTAGCCAGATACAGATTATTATCCCCATTCTTCAAAAAGTACTCCTCAAGATTCTCGTAGACCGAAATATCAACCAGATGCCAGTAATCCAGACCGCAGCGCTTTACTGCCTTGTCGGATATGTCGAAACCAAGAGGTTTTATCAGGTGCAGTCTTGCCCCTGTTGCAGCACAGGTGCGGGCTATAGCACCTGTGTTGTGTGGAATCTCCGGCTCCACCAGCACAATGTTGACCATTTCTATCTTCCTGTTCTTTTGGATCGCGTGAAAAATGCGAAATTTTTGCTGAATTTTCGTTTTGTTTTTGAGTCGCTGAATTTTCTTTCGGGCCGGCTAATTCCCTTTTGGGCTGAAAGGTATATTAGCCGAAAGAATATTGCTGAATTTTCTGCCTATATTCTACCACAAAAAACAAAAAAAACATCTGTTTTTTTGAGCTTTTCTCAAATTATTGCATATTTGGCATTTATGAGCTATAATCGGGCAAAAGAGGAAATTTATTTTAGTCACTTTTTATATATCTTGACTAAATGCACATCAAAAAAGAGGTTTTTTGGCTTGGAATTTCAGTGTTTTGACTGTCCCCGGCGCTGCGGCGCATTAAAAACCGAACATGGCAGCAGCGGCTTTTGCGTTGGCTCTGCCCTGCCCGTCCTTGCCAGAGCTGCCGCGCATTTTGGAGAAGAGCCCTGCATAAGCGGCAGCAGAGGTTCGGGCACGCTGTTTTTTACCGGCTGCAATCTGCGCTGCGTATTTTGCCAGAACCATGAGATAAGCCGTGGTCAGGGCGGAAAGAAATTGAGTATTCAGCAGCTTCGGGACACCATGCTCAGGCTGCGGGATCAGGGAGTACACAACATCAATCTTGTGACGCCCAGCCACTATGTAAGGGTTATAGCCAAGGCTCTGGACGGTCTTGAGCTTGGCATCCCGGTGGTGTGGAACAGCTCCGGCTACGACAGCGTGGAGAGCCTGAAAATGCTTGAGGGGCTTGTGCAGGTTTATATGCCCGACTTCAAGTATGCCTTGAGCGAGCCCGCAGGGCGCTATTCCCACGCGGAGGATTACCCCCGGGTGGCTATGGCTGCCATCCGCGAGATGTTTCGGCAGCGCGGCCCCTACCGGCTGGATGATGAGGGCATTATGCAGTCCGGTCTGCTTATCCGGCATCTCATCCTTCCCGGGCAGGAATTAAACGCTATGGAAGTAATGGACTTTGTGGCGGATGAATTTCCTCAGAACTCCGTATTGTTTTCACTTATGAGCCAGTACACTCCCATGCCCGGGCTGGATGAGTTTCCGGAGCTTCAGAGAACCGTTGACAGCCGCACAAATGATAAGCTCGTTGCGTATATGCAGCGCGTCGGCATTGAAAACGGCTACTGGCAGGACGGCGAGTCTGCCACAGATGAAATGATCCCTGATTTTGACCTGACCGGCATAGAATAGTTAAACACAGTAAAGGAGAAAAATCCCATGAATTACAACGAAGTTCTTGAAGCTGCCAGAGAATGCTCCGGCCCATACTGCAAGGTCTGCCCTGTGTGCAACGGCAGAGCCTGCGCCAACTCCATGCCCGGCCCCGGCTGCAAGTATCCCGGCAATGCCGCAGCCAGAAACTATGACAAGTGGCAGGAGATCTGTGTCAACATGGATACGCTCTGTCCCAATGCCGATCCCGATGCTGGCTTTGAGCTTTTCGGCCGCAAGTTTACTGCCCCTGTTTTTGCTGCCCCTCTGGGCTCTCTGGATATGCACTACGGCCCCAAGTACAAAGACCCTGAGTATAACTCCATTCTCATCAAGGCAGCCGCGGACTATGGTCTCATGGCATTTACCGGAGACGGTGTTGACCCCGAGATTATGAAAAGCTCCGTTGTTGACATGGTAAAGGTGGGCGGCATCGGCTGCCCCACCATAAAGCCCTGGAACAAGGAGGCTGTTTTTGAAAAGCTGGACATTCTCAATGCCGAGGGCATCTTCGCTGCCGCCATGGATGTGGACGGTGCCGGTCTCCCCTTTTTGAAGGCCATGAACCCCAATGCCGGTAGCAAGTCCGTTGAAGAAATGGGTGAGATCATCCGATATGCCAAAATGCCTTTCATTGTAAAGGGCATCATGACTGTTGCCGGTGCGCTGAAAGCTGTTGAGGCCGGAGCTTCTGCCATTGTTGTTTCCAACCACGGCGGCCGTGTTCAGGGCGGCGTGCCCGCCACCGCTGAGGTGCTGCCTGCCATCGCGGATGCTGTAAAGGGCAAAACCGTAATCATCGTTGACGGCGGCATCCGCTCAGGTGTGGATGTGTTCCGTGCTCTGGCCCTGGGTGCTGACGCGGTGCTTATCGGCCGCCCTGTGCTGACCTCCATCTACGGCGGCGGTGAGGAGGGCTTCAAGGTATATATGGATAAGATCATTGGTGAACTGAAGTCCACTATGACCATGTGCGGTGCTGCCGCCCTGAAGGACATTGACCGCAGCAAAATCTGGCTCAATAAATAAAAAAATGCCTGTCTTTTATGACAGGCATTTTTATGTAAACCAAATTATGTAACCTTAAAAGATTTTTGACAGCAGCTCTGCAACAGGGAAATAAACTATGGGCAGGATGATTGCAGGGAGCATATCGCCCACCTTGATTTTTTCCTCTCTGAGCCCCAGCATATTGATGGCCATACCGATGAACATGGCGCCGCCTACAGCTGACATTTCGGTGATGACCTCTGCTGTCAGCAGCGGAGCCATGACAGAGGCAAGCAAAGTGATGCCGCCCTGAACCACAAGTACCGTAATACTGGAGAGAACCACACCCGCACCGAAGGCAGACGCAAATGCAATGGAAGATACAAAGTCCATAACGCTCTTTGTGAGTATCAGGCTGTAGTCCTTGTTGAGACCTGCCTGAATGGAGCCCACAATAGTCATGGAGCCGACGCAGAAAAGGATTGAAGTGGTCACAAAAGCATCGGATATCTTGCCCCTGCCAAGCTTCGTGTTTTTCAGCTTGTCCTTTATGATATCACCGGCGTTATTCAGCCTGTCGTCTATCCTCAGGGCCGTACCTATAACGGTGCCCAGCACAAGGCAGACGACGATTATGAGAACATCGCTCGTATTCACAGCGTTCTGAACGCCGATCATAACAGTCACAAGGCTCATAACGGTCATTATGGCCTTGGTGTATTTTTCGCTTATCCTGTTTCCAAAAACAGTGCCTATAAGGCCGCCGGCAATAACAAGCACTGCATTTATAATAGTTGCGATCAAGAGCTTACACCTCAAATTCTATATTAGACGGCTGATTCTACCACAGTTTTCGACCAAAGGCAAGTTTTTACAAGAAATCGAAAAAATTCTCTTGACATTTCATCTTCTTGTGGTAGAATACCACTTGTTGATGCGGGCGTAGCTCATCCGGTAGAGCGCCACCTTGCCAAGGTGGAGGTAGCGAGTTCGAGCCTCGTCGCCCGCTCCATAGACTCTATTGTGAAAGCAATAGAGTTTTATTTTTATAATTTAACATTTGCGCCTGTGATGGAATTGGCAGACATGCGAGATTTAGGTTCTCGTGCCAAAAGCGTGGGGGTTCGAGTCCCTTCAGGCGCACCATTTCCGTACTCAATCATTGATACAATGGCTGAGTACGGTTTTTTCTTTCGCATTTTGCCAAAATAAGGCTATTGATCCCTGCGTTTTTCTTTTCAGAAATAGGGGGCTTTTCGTTTTTTCATTCTGTGAAATCGGACGGCATTCCCCTCACAGTGAAAAAAGCTCTTCACAGATATTACTCATTTCCTCCGGTGTCTGGGTCATGCCATTCAGAAACCAGTCCCTCAGGATGTTGACAAAGGCACCCTCGCCCGCAACATTTCTATAATGATCCTGTATGGTAGAGGATGGATGTATTGACTCCATTACCGCTCCGTTGCTGAGTCTGAG
>CAZYTE010000123.1:0-4864 GCA_964649425.1 uncultured Oscillospiraceae bacterium | reverse complement strand
GGGCAGACGGAGGATTCCTTCTGCCATACCGTATTTGATGGAGTTATGCATACCCAGCTTAACATTGTCCTCAACGGACAGGTTGTTAAACAGACGGATATTCTGGAAAGTTCTTGCGATACCAAGACGATTCACCTGCTCGGTAGTCATGCCGCGGGTAACAATACCGTCGAGCATGATGGAGCCGCGGGTGGGCTGATAAACGGAAGTCAGCAGGTTAAAGATAGTGGTCTTGCCGGCACCGTTGGGGCCGATAAGACCCGCGATCTCAGTACGGCCAATGGTCAGGGAGAAGTCATCAACGGCACGCAGGCCGCCAAAGTCAATACCCAGATGAGCCACCTCAAGAATGGGGTGCTTGTCAAGGTCTCGCTCGGGCACATATGAATTTGTGGGCAGCGGTACCAGAGGGCTGTCGTTTACGGATGTTACCTTCTTACTCATTTACAGCGCCTCCCTTCTTGACGGGGATGATCTTTTTAAACAGATTCTTTATCTGCGGGCTGTTGGTGCCAAGCATAACAGCAATGAGAACGATCGCATAGACCAGCATGCGGTAGTCTGCAAACTCACGCAATGCCTCAGGCAGAACGGTGAGGATAGTAGCGGCAATGATGGAGCCGCGGATGGAGCCCAGACCGCCCAGAACAACAAAGACCAGAACCAGAATGGACAGGTTGAAGTCAAACTTGGTGGCCAGGAGGTTGGAGTAGTTCAGGCCGTAAAGCGCACCGGCGGAGCCTGCAAGGGCTGCGGAGGTGACAAAGGCCATCATCTTATACTTGGTAACATTGATGCCCACAGACTCGGCTGCAATGCGGTTATCGCGCAGAGCCATAATGGCGCGGCCGGAGCGGCTGCGGACCAGATTCAGGACAACAATGAGAGTAATCATAATCAGAATGAAGCCGGCAGTGAAGGTTGCAATAGTCTCAGTGCCGGTGGCGCCCTGTGCGCCCTTGATAAGCACCTTGCCGCCCTCAACAAGACCCAGATCGCCAACACCCTTGGTGCCTCTGGCATTGAAGATGATGTGAAGACCCTTGGAGTCAACGCCCACGATCAGGCAGTTGATGAGCTCCTTGATGATCTCGCCGAAAGCAAGGGTGACGATCGCGAGATAGTCACCGCGAAGGCGCAGAACAGGGATGCCTACCAGCGCACCGACGATGGCTGCAAAAATCGCACCGACCACAATGGCAATGACAAGGCGGATCGCAGGAGATGGAATGGCATTCTGCAGGCTCATTGCGGCAATAATTCCGGAGAAGGCGCCAACGCTCATGAAGCCGGCGTGGCCCAGACTGAGCTCGCCCAGAATACCGACGGTAAGGTTCAGGGAAACTGCCATAACAATATAGCAGCAGATGGGTACAAGCTGGCCCTTGATGGAACGGGACAGGAGCCCCTGCTCCTGCAGGAGCATCATAACAAAAAAGGCCACGATAACACCGATATAGGTGATAAAATCCTGCTTGGTTGTCTTTTTGATATTCTTCATCTTATTCATGGCTTCACCTTAGACTTTCTCAGGCACATACTTGCCCAACAGACCTGCGGGACGGACCAGCAGCACTACGATAAGGATACCAAACACGATGGAGTTCGCAAGCTGGGTGGATATGTAAGCCTTGGCGAAGGATTCAATAATGCCCAGAAGGATGCCGCCCAGGAACGCACCGGGGATAGAGCCGATGCCGCCGAAGACAGCTGCGGTAAATGCCTTGATGCCGGGCATGGAGCCGGTGGTAGGCATAAGGGAGGGGTAGGAGGAGCAGAGCAGAACGCCTGCGATAGCTGCCAGGAAAGAACCGATGGCAAAGGTCATGGAAATGGTCTTGTTCACATTGATGCCCATGAGCTGAGCCGCGCCCTTATCCTCAGAGCAGGCGCGCATTGCCTTGCCCATCTTGCTGTGGCTGATAAAGCTGGTCAAGCTGATCATGATGAGAACGCACATTCCCATAGTCAGAAGAGAGATGTAGGAAACCTTCAGCCCGCCATTGAACAGATCCAGTGCGCCGGAGACAATGGGGGTATATGCCTTGGGGTTTGCGCCCCAGATGAGAAGGGCGGAATTCTGCAGGAAGTAGCTGACACCGATAGCGGTGATCAGAACGGCCAGAGAGGGAGCTGCACGCAGAGGCTTGTATGCCAGACCTTCAATGACAACGCCCAGAACAGTGCAGACGATGACGGCCATAATAACACCCAGCCACCAGGGCAAACCCATAGCGTTCATTGCCATAAGGGATACATAGCCGCCGACCATGATAACATCGCCGTGGGCGAAGTTAAGCATCTTTGCTATACCGTAGACCATGGTATAGCCCAGAGCGATCATGGCGTACACACTACCAAGGCTCACTCCGCTGATTAAATAGGATAAGAATTCCATAGGGAACACCTCGCAAATGACAGTTTTACAGTAGTAAAAAACTGTCTCAGGCTGCCGCATATTGCGGCAGCCGTCGACAATTAATAAGTGCTTTTATAGTTTATGCAATGGTATCAGGCGGTAACGTATACACCGTTGTTGATGACAACTGCAGTGGGCATCTTGGAGACCTCACCGTTTGCGCCCCAGGTCATGTTGGTGCCGGTCAGACCGTCAAAGCTCATCTTGGTGAACTGCTCTACCAGAGCATCGCAGATGTCAGCTGCGTCAGCGTCAGCCTTAACGCCTGCTGCCTCGATAGCTGCCTTGACAGCGTAGACACAGTCATAGCCGTCAGCTGCGAACTGGTTGGGAACCTCGCCGAAGCGCTTCTGGTACTCAGCAACGAAGCTCTTGGTCAGCTCGTCCTCAGCGTCAGCGGAGAAGGGAGTCAGAAGCATAACGCCCTCAGCCAGGGTGGGGTCAAAGCCTTCCATGGTCAGGATGCCGTCCATGCCGTCAACACCGAAGAAGGTGGGAGCGTAACCCATAGCATTTGCCTGGGTGAAGATAACGGAAGCGGGCTGGTAGTAGATGGGCAGGAATACCAGATCAGCGCCTGCAGCCTGAGCGGCGGTCAGCTGAACGGAGAAGTCGGTAGCGGTATCCTTGGTGAAGGTGCCTTCGTAAACGATGTTCAGACCCTGAGCGGCAGCCTCGGTGACGAAGGTGTCACGGATGCCCTGGGAGTAAGCGTCATCGTTACGGTAGATAACAGCGATCTTGGAAGCCTTCATCTGAGCATCCGCGCCCATGTAGACAGCGGAGCCGGAGCCCTGGTTGGGGTCAGAGAAGCAGAGCTGGAACATATTGTCCTTGCCTGCGGTAACATCAGTGGAGGAAGCAGAGGGAGTCAGAGCGAATACGCGCTCTTCAAATACCTTAGCGGAAACAGAGATAGCAGCACCGGTAGTAACGGGACCTACCATAACCTGCATGCCCCAGTCCATCAGCTTGTTGTAAGCGTTGACTGCGGTCTCGCCGTCAGCAATGTCGTCCTCGAACTTGTATTCGATCTTAACGCCGTTGATGCCGCCGGCAGCGTTGATCTCATCAACCGCGATCTGAGCGCCGTTCATAACAGACTGGCCGTAGATCGCTGCGTCACCGGTGATGGGGCCGCAGGAACCGATCTTGTAAACGGGGGTGGAGGAAGCGCTCTCGGAGGAGCCGCAGCCTACCATGAAGCACATGCACATTGCAACGAGCACTACGATGGAAATAACTTTCTTCATCTTTTTCATTCTCCTTAAAAAAACTGTCTATACTAAAAAATCGACCCGGACCGGCTGGTCAGAGTCGACTCAAGTATACCAAAATACTTTAGGCCCTTGCCACAGACGGTCTATGATATGAATCAGCCAGCAGAACAACAGCTATCTTGCTAAGCATAATGTTGATAATCTCTGCCAAAACAAAAATGGACACTGCAAGAACAGCGTCCAGAAGTCGCAGTATGGCATTGTCGGCAGAGTTGCTGGCGTGACAAGAGCATGCGGAAGCAGACACAGACGCATACGCTGCGGTGTTCATGGACTTATTCTTTTTTGCAAAGCACTTGAACATCCCTGTGTCTCCTCTCATTTTTGATGGTGCAACTTTACCAGTTAAAAGCGCTGATGTCAATACCTAAATTTCTTTTTTATGTTTTGCACAGATATGCCAAATCACCACCTGAGTTTTTATTAAGTTTTCACAATACCAAGAGTATTTATCCGATATTTTACGCTTTCCACACGGCAGATACGGGCTTTTGGATATATGCGGAGAAATAATTATGCACGCAGAATGCATATGCTTCAATTTGTCATTATATAATGGTAGAAACACACCTTATGTAATTGATAAGCAAATGACCGCATCACACTTTCACAGCATATCGCACAAAACTCCCCCCTGCTCCTTTGGCAATATCCGCCAAAACAGACAATTCAAAGAAATTTATTCAAA
This sequence comes from uncultured Oscillospiraceae bacterium, assembly GCA_964649425.1. Lineage (GTDB taxonomy): Bacteria > Bacillota > Clostridia > Oscillospirales > Oscillospiraceae > Limivicinus. Next base: position 477 of record CAZYTE010000123.1, on the reverse strand, counting down.
AACTATTGACATTTATCCATTCAAAGAGTATAAATATGCACATAAATTGAATTTGCTCACAAGGAGAATGAATAATCATGAATAAAGCAGATATTAAAAAGATAGTCCTGGCATACTCCGGCGGTCTGGATACTTCTATTATAATCAGCTGGCTGAAGGAAAACTACAATAATCCTTACATAATTGCCGTTGCGGGCAATGTTGGCCAGATGGACGAGCTGGAGGGTCTGGAAGAGAAGGCTCTCAAGACCGGTGCTGACAAATATTATGCAGCCGATCTCAGCGAAGAGATGGTCGATGATGTTATCATTCCCTCCATGCAGGCAGGTGCGATTTATGAGGAGTACCTGATGGGCACCGCATTTGCCCGCCCCATCATTGCCAAGGCTCTGGTGGAGATCGCCAAGGCCGAGGGTGCAGATGCCATCTGCCACGGCTGCACCGGCAAGGGCAACGATCAGGTCCGCTTCGAGCTGG
>CAZYTE010000122.1:0-4864 GCA_964649425.1 uncultured Oscillospiraceae bacterium | reverse complement strand
CCGGTGGATGCGCCGGAGGGAACGGCTGCGCGGCCAATGGTGCCATCGTCCAGAGTTACCTCAACCTCAACGGTGGGGTTGCCGCGGGAGTCAAGGATCTCGCGGGCCATAACGTCAACTATCTCAAAATACTGTTTCATAATACTCTCCTTATAGAAAGAATATAATAATTATACCCTGTGCACAGGAAAAAATAAAGTGCTTAGTTGAATAAATTATTTATTATGAACTTCTCGATATCCTGGGCCTTGGCGCCGGCTCTGCCCTGGATCATTTCCCTGGAGCCGCCGCCCTTGCCTTCGATGCCGGCATTGATGGCCTTGCCGTTTGCGCGCAGGTCAACGGCTTTGCTGCCTATGATGTAGCGGTAGCCATCGGTATCATTTCCGGAAAAGGCCGCCGCGAAGCCACCGCACTTTTCCATGAGAATGTTGACCATTTCTCTCAGGGCAGGCTCGTCCAGCACACTGTCAAAGACGCAGATGTTGCCCTCTGTATTTTCAAATGCCGCGGCCTTCAGCTTTGCAAGCTCCATGTTAACGGAGGCTGCCCGCTCTTTAAGTCTCTGCTGTTCATTGAGGATGCGCTCCACAGCCTGGGCGGATTCAGCTCTCTTTGCGCTGAGGAGATTGGAAATAAGCGTCACATTCTTCTGCATCAGGCGCACATTGTCCAGGGCATCCATGCCGCAGACAAGGCTGACCCGAACCCCGCCCCGATGGCGCTGACAGTCCAGCAGCTTTATTAGACCGATTTCGCCTGTATGGCTCACATGGGGCGCACAGCAGGCGCAGCGATCCACACCGGGGATGTCCACAATGCGCACATTTTCCGTCAGCTCCAGCTTGCTGCGGTATTCCATGGCTTTCAGCTCATCCTCCGCGGGGAAGCTTGAAATGATAGGCAGGTTTTTGCGCACAGCTTCATTGGCAAGCTGCTCGATCTCAGTAAGCTGCTCCCATGTGAGCTCGCCGCTGAAATCCAGAGTCATGCACTCTGCGCCCATGTGGAAGCCCACATTGTCAAAGCCGTGGAGCTGATGAGTGAAGCCGGAGAAAACATGCTCACCTGAGTGATTCTGCATACGGCGGCAGCGCTGCTCCCAGTCAAGGCTGCAGGTATAGCTGCCGGTCTCAAGGGCAGATTCACAATAGTGGATCACCTCGCCGCCCTTTTCGTGGACTTCTTTCACACGGACAGAGCCGATAAAGCCGGTGTCGGAGAGCTGGCCGCCGCCCTCGGGGAAAAACGCGGTCTTGTCCAGAATCACGGCAAAGCCCTTTTTGTCCTCAGTGCAGGAAAGTACCTTGGCTTCAAACTCATGCAGATGGCTGTCGGAATAATAAAGCTTTTCAGTCATAATCTTCTCCATAACAAACAGGGCGGTCAGTGACCGCCCTTGTTCTATATTTCTTTAATGATTCTCTCGGTGATCTCAAGGCAGATGGCAGAGGTGCTCTTCACAAGCTCATAGAACTCCTCGGCTCCGCCGTTGATGCTGTCGGCAACGGTCTTGATAAACAGGCAGGGGATATTGTTTCTCAGGCAGGTGAGAACAATGCCGGCGCTCTCCATCTCGCAGATCTCGGCACCAAACTGCTCATGCAGTCTGCGCTTCTTCTCAGGATCGCCCACAAACTTATCGGCAGAGGCGCATATGACTCTCTTGAGACCGGGCTCGATGGCAACAGCCTTTTCCACAAGCTCTGCGGTGGCAGGCAGGAAGGGGCTGTCAAAACCGGGATACTGCCCCGGAGGAACAGGGTCGCACTCGGTAAGATCCATGTCATAATGGACGATTTTTTCAACAATGCAGGTGCGGGTGCTGGCCATATCCTCGGTCAGACCGCCCACAACGCCGAAGTTGACGATGAGCTCCACACCGTATTTGCTGATGAGCTCCTGAGCGGCGGCGGCAGCAGCGATCTCACCTACGCCGCAGTGGGCAAGGTACAGGGTGTAGTCCTCCAGCTCATAGGTGTAGAGCTTGAAACCGCCGGATTCCCTGACATTTTCGGCCTGGCCGTAGCGCTCAAAAACCGCGCTCATCTCAACGGCCACGATCATACCGATATTCTTCTTAGCAGACATATTAAATAACCCTTACGCGCAGAACATGGTCCATTGCGCGGATCTTCTCTGCGGTATCCTCTCCGATTTTTGTGCCAAGATCGATGATGGTGCAGGCGTACTCACCTCTGGGCTTGTTTATCATGTGCTCAACATTGATGTTCTGTTCGCTGATAAAGTCCAGGATCCTGGTCAGCATGCGGGGCACATTGTGGTGGATAACGCACAGACGGCACACACCCATGCGGCTCAGGGAAATGTCCGGCAGATTGACGGAGTTCTTGATGTTGCCGTTCAGGAGATAATCATAGAGCTGGCTTGCGGCCATGGCGGCGCAGCGGTCCTCGCTCTCAGGGGTACAGGCACCCAGATGGGGCAGAGCAATAACATTGGGAGCCTTCAGAATAAGCTCATTGGGGAAATCCGTCATGTATCTTGCCACGCGGCCGCAGTCGAGAGCGGCGGTCATAGCCACATCGTCCACCACCTCTGCTCTGGACTCATTGATAATGCGGACACCCTGCTTCATCTTTTTGAAAGCTGCCTCATTGAGCATATGGTGGGTGTGTTCATTGTAGGGCACATTGATGCTGATATAGTCGCTGGCGCGGAAGATCTCATCCAGAGTTTCGGCATGGATAACCTCGCGGGACAGCTTCCACGCGGCGTCAACGGACATGAAGGGGTCGTAGCCGTAGACCTCCATGCCAAATTCCAGCGCAATATTGGCCACCAGAGATCCGATGGCGCCCAGGCCGATGACGCCCAGGGTCTTGCCCATGAGCTCGGGGCCCGCAAAGGCGGACTTGCCCTTTTCAACCAGTGCGGGGATCTCAGCACCCTTATCCGCAATGGAACGAACCCACTCGGCGCCGCCCAGAATATCTCTGGAGCAGAGCACCAGAGAGCAGATCTCCTGCTCCTTGACAGCCTCGGCATTTGCGCCGGGGCTGTTGAAAACAACTATGCCCTTTTTAGCGCATTCCTCAATGGGTATGTTATTGAAACCGGCGCCCGCTCTGGCAATGCCCAGAAGTTCGGGCCCAAACTCCATGCTGTGCAGATCTGCGCTGCGGATCAGCATGCCTTCAGGATTTTCAACATTGGGGCCTGCCTCGCAGCCCTTTTTCTCCAGCACTTCCAGCCCAACGGGGGAGATCGTGTTCATTGTCTTTATTTTAAACATGGTGCTTTACCTCAAATTCCTTCATGTATTCAAGCAATGCCCTTACGCCCTCGACAGGCATGGCATTGTAGAGAGAGGCGCGCATTCCGCCGGCGGACTTGTGGCCCTTCAGGTTCAGAAGCCCACGCGCTGCGGCGCCCTTGATAAACTCCGCGTCCAGCGCTTCATCGCCGGTGCGGAAGGTGATATTCATATCGCTTCTGGAATCCGGTCTTGCGTGGGGGATAAAGATTCTGCTGTTGTCCAGAAAATCATAGAGGGGTGCGGAGCGCTCCTTTTTAAGCTGCTCCATGCCTGAAATGCCGCCCCGGGAATTGATCCAGTCCACAGTGAGACCAAGCATATATATGCACCAGCAGGGAGGAGTGTTCAGCATGGAGTCATTCTCGATCTGAGCCTGATAGCTCATGACCTGAGGGGTGTAGGGCTGCTCACGGCCTGCAAGGGCCTTATCCAGAATAACAACAGTCAGACCCGCAGGGGCCATGTTCTTCTGGGCACCCGCAAAAATGAGACTGTGCTTTGAAAAATCCACAGGTCTTGAGAGAATGTCGGAGGACATATCACTGACAAGAGCGCTGTTCACCCGGGGCACATACTGCCACTGGGTGCCGAAGATGGTGTTATTGGAGCAGTAGTAGAAATACTCCGCGCCCTCGGTCTCCTTAATATCCTGCTGTGAGGGAATATAGCTGTGACCCTCCGCCTTGGTGGAGCAGGCAATATTAATGGTGCCGTACTTCTCCGCTTCCTTGGCGGCCTTGTTTGAAAAGTTGCCGGTGACAGCGTAGTCAGCCACGCCTCCCCGGAGAATATTCATGGGGATAGCCGCAAACTGAAGACTTGCGCCGCCCTGCAAAAACAAAATTTCGTGGCTGTCGGGCACCTTCAGCAGTTCCTTGAGCTTTGCCTTGGTGCTCTGGTGGATGTCCTGAAACATTTTACTTCGATGACTCATCTCCATAACTGACAGGCCGCATGAGTTAAAATCCAAAAGCTCCTTTTGGGCCTTTTCCAGCACAGGCTCCGGCATAACGGAGGGGCCTGCGGAAAAATTGAATACCTTTTCCCTTGACATGAGATCATCTCCTTTAAAATGAATATTTATTGATTATACTCTTGATTTGTCAATCAGTCAATAAGCTCACCAATGAGCTTTTCTCCTTTTCTGGCTGTGATCTTCACATTTTTCAGCTGACCGCGCAGGCCCTTTACGGGAACCTTTACCAGCACATAGGTGTCGCTGTGGCCAACAGAGCAGCCGTCCTCCTCGGTCTCAAAAAGGACAGGCAGGCTGAGACCCACGCTGTCGTCCATAAACTGCTCGTGCATCTTCCTTGCCAGCTTGTCAGCCTCGTGGGCCCGCTGGGATTTGACGGCGCTGCTGTGCTGCATGGGCATTTTGTCGGCAGGAGTGCCGGGTCTGCGGGAGTAGGGGAAAATGTGCATATCTGAGAAGGCGCACTTTTCGATGAAAGCCAGAGTGTCGGCATGGTCCTGCTCGGTCTCTCCGGGGAAGCCGGTGATAAGGTCGCAGGTCAGGGCGCAGCCGGGAAAATGAGCTCTCAGCGCCTCAACTGCCTTGTAGAAATGCTCGGTGTCGTACTT